>JBHIBK010000268.1:0-2987 GCA_046759065.1 Thermoplasmata archaeon
ATCACCTTCCTGGGCGGAGCCGGCGAGATAGGCGGCAACAAGATCCTCATAGAAGACCGAAACTCCACGTTCTTTCTAGACTTCGGGAAGAGCTACGCCGCAGATGGCTCGTCTTCGGCCTTCCTCAGCCTCGGCCTCGAGACGCCAAGGACCTCCCATCTCTGATTCTTCTCCTACAGGAAGGCGACAACACCGGCTCCAGGTCGCCCCCCTTTTATCCCCTTCACATAGTTCGAGTATGAGGCCTCTCATGACGGTTGACATAGACGAGATCTACAATACATGCCTCGCCGCACGAGAAGGGCACGCGATCACTGGCACGACCGTGTTGAACTTCGCAAAGGATCCCTTCAAGATCTGGTGTGACCGCAACGCTCCCGAGGACGCCAGAGATCCACCGTCTGAATACCTGGAGCTGCTGATGGAGCAGGGAAATCAGCACGAGGAGAAGACGGTTGCCGAAGCATATCCAGAGGCGGAAGAGGTCGAATACACGACGCGAGAGGAGGGACTGAGAATCGCTCTTGAATCGATGCGAGATGGTGTCGTGGCGATGCACAACGTACCAATCTTCCATCTGCCGGAGGGCATGATGGGGATAGCAGACATCCTCGAGCGGATCGACACACAACCATCGGTCTTCGGAGGATACCACTACATAATCAAGGAGATCAAGCTAGCGAAGAACATCAGGAACCATCATCGACTTCAAGCGGCGTTCTACAACCGCATCCTAGGAAAGATTCAGCGGTACACACCCGACTACTACATACTGGTCAACCGGGACCGAGAGGAGACACTGTTCAGCTACGACGAAGCGGAGGTGCTTGAGGTGCTCAACGACATCCGGGAGATCTTCGACGGAAAAGAGGTGTCGCCCACCTACGGCTCCTGCGACTGGCCCTGGGAGACCTACTGCAACCAGGAGGCAATACGTCGCCGAGACATCTCCGTGACGCCTGGCGTCGGGCCCTCCCGAAAAGAGAAGCTCTCGACAGCTGGGATCACGAGCGTCTCCGACCTAGCCACAACAAAGACCTCAGATCTAGCTGGCATTCGAGGAATCGGAGAGAGGACGGCCTCGAGGCTCATAGACAACGCCACAGCCATAGTCAAGGGTGCCCACATCAAGCTGGGTGACGTCGTGTTTCCCGCTGTCTCAACCGAGATCTTCCTGGACCTCGAGGGAACAGGCGAACAGGTGGGCGAGGAGGAACTCGTCGCCATCGACTATCTGATAGGAGTTCTTGTCAGGCAGGGAGGAAAGGAGGAGTACATCCCCTTCCTCGCCAGAACCCTGGATGGGGAGGGTAAGATGTTCCAGGACTTCCTGGAGTGGCTTGCACGCCAACACGACTACGTGATATACCACTGGTATCACTACGAGAAGACTCATCTTCGACGGTTGGCGGAACGCCACGGAATGCCTGATCACATGCATGATCGACTCTTCGGAAGGCTTCGAGACCTGTACAAGGATGCTGTGTCATGCTTCGCTTTCCCAACCGATGGACAGGGCCTAAAGCCGATTGCCAGCTACATGGGCTTCTCATGGAGGGACGAAAACCTAGATGCGATGGCCTCTATGGCTCATTTCTTCCAATACCTACAGGATCCAGAAGACAACCGCCACAAACTCAAGAAGGTGCTGGAGTACAACGAGGACGACTGCAGAGCCACCAGAGTGGTTAGGGATTGGATTGAGCTTCAGAATCGCGAGAGCAATTGAAGTGCCCCACAGCCAGTGGAACCGAGAGGTTGTGCAACATGAGGTCTAGGCAGATCCCCAGAGCCCTAGATCGTTGACGTTCACCGTGTACTTCTCCCCGACTCCTTTCGGGACAAGTCTATCTGGAGAGCTTCAATCGGTTGTGCAGATCGTAACGACAAGATATAACTTACTGTGTTGCGTAATTCTTCGTTGTGAACATCGACCATCTCATTGTGGATCTGCAAGCGTCCGGGCTGGTTGCCGAGTGTCCTGTGTGCGACGAGGAATTCCCCCTTTCCGATGCATTGTTGTTTGACGGGATGCGGAAGTTCCCTGAGTCCGCGGAGGATAAGAGGCTACTCCTTCTTCAGGCGCTAAAGCAAAGAAGAGAGGAGCTCACAAAGAAGAAGATATCCGCTGATGTGGGAGCCGAAAGAAAGGCCATTGCGGTTGGCTTCGGCAAGACAATCGAGAAGTTCATCCCAGCACACAAAGACCTCAAACTCGAGTTCTCCGACTGCCGACCACTCTACGATCCCATAGACCTAGTTGTCTTCGATGGAATGGTGAGAGGAAAGGTCGAGTTCATCTCATTCGTGGAGATAAAGACGGGCAAAGCAAGGCTGAACAAGCATCAGAGAATGGTTAGGGATGCCGTGCAGGACGGGAAGGTAGGCCTGAAGGTGATGAGATGAGCAACCTGCTGGATGTCTTTCAATCTTTCCGAAGGATACTGTGCCTATGCCCGTGTTGCGGTGAAATACTGAGGCTTAGCGACCTTCATCTGAAGCATACAGGGAAGACCCCGAAAACGTGGCTTGACAAGCACGAGTCGAAGCTGTCCTCCCTGGAAAGAAAGGAACAGCTTTTCAAAGAAAAGGAAATGGCGATGAGGAAGAAGGCCAGAGAGAGAGGACGGAAGAAGGTCCCCAAGCTGATAAGGAAACTCCTGTCTCCAGAGTTTAAGAAACTGAAGTTTGATCCCTATGACCTGAAGGCACTGATGCACCCGGTTGATTTTGTTATCTTCAACGGGCTGAACAAGGGACCCGAGGTGAAGGATGTGACGTTCGTAAACAGAAGACCGTCAGACAGGGAACAGAAGCTGATGTTGCAGTCAATAC
The DNA here is from genome assembly GCA_046759065.1 of Thermoplasmata archaeon. GTDB lineage: Archaea > Thermoplasmatota > Thermoplasmata > RBG-16-68-12 > JAGMCJ01 > JAGMCJ01. Next base: position 2,836 of record JBHIBK010000268.1, read on the forward strand.
GAGAGACCTTGGTTAGAGCGGATTACGACTGGAGAGTTGCCAGAATAACGGTCGACGGCAGCGTCAACTTCGAGTAGGTCGGGCATTTAGAGCCATAAGCCTTAGCTCTACGTCGTCAGGCCTAGACCCCACCCGGGCAGCGTCTTCATCTC
>JBHIBK010000269.1:0-2984 GCA_046759065.1 Thermoplasmata archaeon
AAACAGTTGTGGGACGAGAGTGACTGCGATGTGTGGTGCCCTCTTCGAAGAGCATTCACACGGGGGCAGCGTTTTTCCCCTGATTGTGACATAGCGCGAAAAGCAGACCTGACATCTTAAGAGTCTGACAACGCATCGTGAATCGTGATGGAATCATGGTCGACTTCTATCAGCATCTAGGAACATTCGAACTCCACATGCCGAGCCGAGTAATATTCGGCATAGGGACCGTAGAGCGAGTGGGTCCAGAAGCCGAAGACATGAACGCACATAGAGCATTGATAGTGACTGACGCTGGACTGGCAAAAGCTGGCTTGGCGAGCAAAGTTAGAGAGCCACTGCTGAAGTCGGGCCTCAGAGTTGAAGTATGGGATCAAGTCGAACCTGAACCTTCTGTACGTTGTGTGGAGAATCTACTTGAACATGTTGGTGAGGACGACTTCGACCTGTTGGTTGGGGTTGGCGGCGGAAGCAGCATGGATGTTGCAAAGTCTGCCGCAGCATTGCTGACGAACGTTGGACATCCTGAAGACTACTTCGCTGGTGGGAAGAAGGAGTTTGCAAATCCCGGAGTCCCATGCATTGCAGTCCCGACGACCTCGGGAACCGGTGCCGAGATTACCTGTGATGCTGTGATAAAGGACAGAACTGGAATGAAGGCGTTCTATGAACATCAATACATATGTCCTACTCTCGCCATTGTCGACCCGATTATGTCGTCTGGCATGCCTCCAAGATTGACAGCGGCATCAGGAGTTGATGCGCTTTGTCACGCGATAGAATCATCGTTGACCAGAAATGCGAATCCGATAACAATGGCGCTGGCATTGCAGGCGATAAGACTCATATCGTCCAATCTGAGGTTCGCGACCCATCGTGGCACCAACTTGGAGGCTCGCTATAACATGGCTCTGGCAGCTCTCACAGCGGCCTTCTCAGAGAAGAACGCTGGAGATGTTGAAGCTCACGCCATCGGTCATCTCATCGGATCTGTCTATGGCATACCACACGGTATTGCGTGCGGTATTGCCCTACCATACGCTATGGAGTTCAATATCGGGGTCTCTGCGGATACATTGAAACTCATAGCTGGTGCGATGGGTGAGGACGTCAGAGGATCAACGGATAGGGAAGCTGCGTACAAGGGCACCTACGTAGTCAGACAACTCATTGAAGACGTCGGCCTCCCTACGACACTAAAGGAAATAGGAGTAGAGAAAGAAGAGATACCGAAGCTTGCGGAAGACATGACAACGAACCCCTGGATAAGGGTCTTCTTCGACGACTATACCATCAGAGAAATGACCGAGGAAACAGCTCTTCATCTGCTCCAGAATACTTGGGAGGGAAAGCTGGGCGAGCCATTGAAGGGGACTCTGTCCGGAGGAAGGCCACGGAGGGAAAGGGCTCCTCTGAGGAAGTAGACGCGCCCCTTCCTGAGTTCCGGGAACCTAAAAGCAAGCCAACCGCAGAACTCACACGGCTCTCCAGATGCACGAATAAGGCACGCTCTGTACTCGAACTCTGGTTCCCACCGAGGTCTGGAAGAGCAATGAGACGCGAAACGGGAGAGGTGGAGATTGGCATCGTGAAGAGCAAGGCACATCGAGTGTTCTTCGTCGTATTGAAGATGAGAGGGGAGAAGGTGGAGATGACGGCTCCTCTCGCCGCTCGGCAGGTTCTCGACATGGCGGGTTCCATCACACGACTGGAGCACAAAGAGTACAACGAGGATCCGAGCTACTTCGAGGCTTGGAGCCGTCGAGAAACCACTCAGAGCGAAGACTAGTCCTACAGGCTAAGGGAATCGTTATATTCCCTTCTGCGTAATCATGGAGTGAATCGCGATTCTAAGTGAATAATCATGATGAACGGTTACGCGGGCAGTGTGCTATTCGTGGATCTGACCACGGGAAAGACGAAGAGCGAGGAAACAAATTGGGCATGGGCGGAGAAGTACATCGGCGGGAAGGGCTTGGGAGCCCGATACCTGTTTGACCTGCTGAAGCCGGGGGTCGACCCCCTCTCACCAGAAAACGTCCTCATGTTCATGACAGGTCCCCTGAGCGGCACCCTCGTGCCTGCCTTCGCGAAATATACGACCATCTCCAAGTCGCCGGCAACGGGCACCTTCCTAGACTGCTATGTGGGAGGCCGCTACATGGCTGAGATGAAGTTCGCAGGCTTCGACGCCTTCATCTTCCTAGGTAGAGCACAGAAACCGTCCTACGTTCATATCGGGGACGGACAAGCCGAAGTGAGAGACGGAACCCATCTTTGGGGGAAGGGCGCCCTTGAGACGACGAACACTCTGAAGGAGGAGCTCGAAAACCCCTCGCTCAAGGTGGCGACGGTGGGGCCAGCCGGGGAGAATCTGGTGAGGTTTGCGTGCATAACGAGCGAGCTGAGCGCGACCTCATCCCACCAAGGGGCCAGGGGAGGCATCGGAGCGGTGATGGGCTCCAAGAACTTGAAAGCGGTCACCGTCTTCGGCACCGACCGGGAACAGAACTACGCGGATCCGGATGGTTTCAGGGAGTTCCACCGGGAGACTGTGAAGAAGGAGATCGTTGAGAACGAGGATGTAGACTGGGCGAGAAACGAGGGCACACCAATCATCGTGGCCGACTCCCAAGAGACCGGTCTCCTCCCGACCCAGAACTTCCAGGAGGGGCGATTCGACCAAGCGGAAGACATCGACTCCGACGCGATGCGGGAGAGGATTTTCGTGAAGAAGACCAACTGCTTCAGATGCCCCATATCCTGTAGGAACATAAGCGAGGTTCGAACAGGGCCCTTCAAAGGTCTGACCATAGAGGGACCCGAATACGAGACCATCGCCATGACGGGCTCCAACTGCGGGATCGGCGATCTCAACCTCATAGTCAAGTTCAACTCCCTCTGCGACGATCTCGGCCTAGACACCATGTCGGCGGGCGCTGTCACGGCCTTCGCCATGGAGTGCTACGAGAGAGGGATTGTGA
>JBHIBK010000270.1:0-2981 GCA_046759065.1 Thermoplasmata archaeon
CGCTTTCCAGAAGAAGGACGAACGCAAGGCGCATTCGTTTCAGGCCTATGGAGATGACCACGCCGAACTCACGCGTCCGCTCCATGGCCATCATCAGCACCGTCCCGAGGATTCCGAAGCCTACAACCATGTATATTATCCAGACCATGATGATTCCCTGGGCATTGTCCATCTCGATATACTGAACCAGCTCCGGAAGCATTTCGTCCCAGGACATAACTTCATATGTATCGTCCAGGATTTCTTTCAACTGAGACATCGTTCCGGATAGCTGCTTCGGACTGTCAATCATGAAGGCTATGGCCGTCACTCTTTCATAGGCGCCGTACAAGAACTGCGCCTCTTTGAGGTGCAGATAGGTCATGCTGGAATTGAGGTCTGGCGAGGGAAACTCCACGATTCCCGCTACCGGATACTTCCCGGCTGCCGTAACTCCGTGGTAACCTTGCCCGAGGAGTACGACTGTATCGCCCTCGCCGACCGCGAGAAGCTCCGCAATCCCCCCGGCCAGCAGTATCCCCGGCTGATCCGGCTTCAGATAGTCCCCTTCCTTCAGCTTCTTGCTCAATCTTGTGATGCGGTCCTCTGTCTCAGGTTCAACCCCTACAACAAGAGCCGCGGCCGTATGGTCACCTGAAGAGACGAGAGCAAAGGATTCCAGGCGGGGAGTTGATGCGGTCACATGATTCAGTCTGTCAATCAGTGCCGCCACAGAGTCGGAATAAACGAAGCTCTTGTCCAGCGTCTGTTGCTCCCAGTATCCCGCCGAATGGACCTGGATATAGCCGGTGTAGAAGGAGACAGCATTCTTTATCATGTATCTGTATGAGCCAAGCTGCATTGATCGGCTGAAGAGCGCGATTATCACCGCGAAGAAGACAGATGCTATCGTGATCCAGCTTCTTCTTCGATTTCTCCAGATGTTGCGCCACGCCAGCACCAGGTACATTCTCATCGTTTACCTGATTCTCTTCATGTTTTGCTCCGAGAAGAACGATTCGGATATGGCAACATCGAACTGTATCGAGTTGTATTTGATAGCTGTCGCATGCCCTTCCTTGTCCACCGGAATCATTCTTAGAAGAGTGGGGATCACTCTGCCACCCATCTCCTTGATTTCGGACATCTCAAGTATGTTGATGAGTCTGCCATCTTCGTCATAGAATTCGCCTCTGAGCTGCAGGTAATCCTCTTTGGTGATGCACATCACCACTTTCCCCCAGACCACAGGGGCGTCCGGCTTCGGGATCGACTCTATCCTGTAGCATTCCCGGCCATCAATGACAGTGTCGCCCACAATCTCGTGCGCATAATCGTCTACTGTTGAAGACTCCCTGACCAGGTCGTCGTTCGTGAAATCAGATCCCATCCACGACTGCATCATCATCGAAGGTGGTATCTTGATTACCCGTTCGACCGAAGGGAGCCAGTTCCATATCTCGTTCTTCCTCTTCAGGAAAGTTATGCCTCTGTCGCGATCAGGGTACGTTATCAATATGAGCGCGTAGTCCTGACCTTTGAACCAGGTCTTCATCCTCACTTCCCGCGACCAATCCGGCCTCACTATTGTCATAGACATTTCAGCCTTTGCCGTCTCACCGCGAAAATGTCTGTCCGCCCGCTCTACAATGGCTCTGGCATCCTCTTCCGGCGTCTGTGCGAGGGCAAGGAAAACAAATGCGGGCAAGAGCATCAATGTTGCCAGTTTGCTTCTCCCCATAGGACCTCCCCTAATCACGTCGAGCATTGCCCTTTGCGAACCGCTCCCGAGATCTTCTCAAGAAAACCTTTGCCCACCTCTTTGATGGACCCCTTCGGGGCTCCCAGAATCCTTTCAAGGACATTCATATACAGGTTGATCCTCCGCTCCATTACGGCCATGTTCCCCGGCTTGTCCCCCAGTTCGAGGAGCGATTTGACCTGCATGTCCGCTACACTGTTGCCCAAATGCAGGATCAACACAGCCGTCTCCTCAGGGTCAGCAACCTCAAAGACTCCTTCCTCGACTCCCTGGGCAATGATGCTCGCCAACGGAGGCGAGACCAGAGCCACCGTCCTCTTATCCATCTTGTGCCGGATGATTATGTTTTCATCGCGGTAGAGGACCCGCGCGACTTCTATCACTACGTCAATGTCTGCAAGTTTCCAACGCCAGCAAGCGGCAAAGAATCTGTTGAGCTTTTCCAGGGCAGAAACTGAAGCATCCTGCACCGATGCGGCCATTTGGTTAAAGCCCTCTCTTGTCATCCGCTCGACCACCGCGTCAAGGATATCCTCTTTTGAGGAGAAGTAGTGATAGAATGTTCCCTTGGATACACCCACATTGTCGATGATCGCCTGGACCGGGGTCCCATCGTAGCCATTCCTGGCAAAGAGTTCCCCGGCGGCCTCGATCAAGCTCCCCTTGGTCTCCGCGTGGTCTCTCATCTCTTTTCGAACCAGTAGCTCCGCTGGTTTGAGTCAGAGCATACCAACCGTCGGTCTAGACCGACCGTCGGTATGAATATGGCATGTACACCTCACTTTGTCAAGGTCCCAGCGAGAAAAAATCCGGGTTTTCCACGAACCGCTACTTGAATCATATCTCCAAGAACTGCAAAGGCTTGCGCCAATCGCGCCTCGAATGAAAGTCCGCGCCTCTCGCGGTCGGTCGTCGAGAAAGCGCCTTCCCTGAGGCATCGAAGGAGACATGATAAGGAAGGTCGGGCGATTTCCCGTGTCGCTACGGTCAAGATTCTTCCCGAAGGGCACGATCAGCCTGTCGAAGTCCCCCTTCGGCTCCGGTCAGGAGAGGCCGCATGACTCGCCTGGCAATGGGCATGATGTCCAAAAGGTATCGCTGAGATCGTCAATAAGTTGTCAGACGATAGAATAACACAGGAAGGTTATTCAGACCCCTCTAAAGGAGTGAGCCAGAATGAGAAGAAAAGATTGCTCGTCACGTGGCTCTTTGAGAGTCAAAGGAAATGGCAGAAGCCGTC
>JBHIBK010000271.1:0-2978 GCA_046759065.1 Thermoplasmata archaeon
AATCAGACTGTCCAAATGGTCCTCGCCGATTAAGATGACGCAGAATTCTGTGGTCCCTTCTCTGATACCCATCTTCTCAATTGCGGAGGAAATCTGCCTTTCCCCGGACGCATACAACAGAATCTCAGTTGCTAGAGACTTGGAAGAATTCTTATCCTCATCGAAGGCCCGCTTCGCATGTTCATACGCCGAGAGGACATGAGACTTCCCGAAGACCAGTCCCGCATCGAATATCTGGCCCTCGCACCTCTCTTTTTCGCAGAACTCCTTAATCCTATCGAGAATCTCCTCTACATCGGAAATCTTCCCTTTTGCTCCGCATATATGGAATTGCATGGCCTTCTTCCTCCACTTTCTTCCTGTGGGCATTGACATCCTCTTCAGAATGGGTGGCAAATCAGTCCCGTGATGAGATATGAATTCGCATATATGAATATCTAAGGGGAAGAACTAGCTGAAGTCCGACAGACTCGACTGTCCCTCGGCTTCTTCGGTCACCTCTTCCACAGTGATCTCCTTGGCTCCTCCCAGCTGGGCCTTGATGCTTCTCGCGATGACCTTTCCAAGCCCTGGAATCCGCGCGAGATCGTTCTCGTTCGCTTTCTTCAGATCATCGACGGTCCTGAAGTTGTTTTGGAAGAGATTCCTGGCCCTTACCCTGCCTATGCCCCTGAGGGAAACGAGATCCAACAGCTCCTCCTTTATCCCGTACCTGATTCGCAGAATCAGAGGTGTCAGTAACTTGGTCTTCTTCTTGTTGAATATACTGGAAAGCTCTTTCATCGAGTATATCAGCCATTCGCCCATTTCCGCCTTTCTCCTTATGTCTCCCGGACCCACTCCGAACTTCTCAATCATTCGGTCCTCTGAGAGCTCGCCTATCCATTCTTCGATCAAAGATGCGGTCTTGATTTCCGCGAGAAGGAATTCGTAATCATCCCTGTCGACTAGGAACTCGGCCTTCCTCTCCTTTTCCTCCACCCATTCATAGTCCCCTCTTCGAAGATAGAGCTTGGGCATGTCGGGAGTGGCGCAGACAGCATGAAGATGGGGGAAGACTTTGTTGTTCTCTTTCTTCAAGGCCTCTCTCATGATGACCGCCGACAGGGGATCGATGTACAGGTCCGAAGTCCTCTTTCCGAAAAAGGTCGCTGCCAGCTTTCCGTTCCCTTCCACGAACTCCTCCCTCATCAGGAAATCCAGGACGTTCTGAATCTTATCCTCGATTGTCCATACGTCACCCTGATGTGCGAAGAAGGTGCTCTCAATGAAAGACATCAGCTCTTCCTCGTTCCGGACGTGCTTAGTCGCAATGGACGCAAGGATATGCATTCTCAGCGCTGGTTCGCTGCCTAATCTGGATTCTATTCTTTCCGGTTCTCCAAGCAGGTAGTTCTCCATGATGAACGGTACGTCATTCTTCTTCTTGGCGATCAGGACGGCCTCTCCTTCCTTGTCGTATTGAGGTCTTCCCGCTCTGCCAGCCATCTGCTTGATTTCCAGGACTGGAATGTAGACGTTTCCGAAGTTCTCATCGAATCTCGTTAGGTCTCTAATGATGACCCTCCTGGCGGGGAGGTTGATCCCTGCGGCAAGCGTCGGAGTTGCGGCCACACACTTGATCACACCGTTCCTGAAATTGACCTCTATCAGCTTCCTCTGGTCGTTCGTGAGACCGGCATGATGGAAAGCGCAACCGTTCTCCACGCACGTGGATAGTCTGTACCCGATGGATGTCGGCTCGTCCTGCTTTCTCATGATCTTCCTTGCCAAATCGGTAGATTTCTTCGTTTCCTCTCTCGTCTGGGAGGATTCGGTATAGCGTTTCATGCGAGATGCCGTGGCCTCCGAGGAACGTCTGGTGTTGACGAAGATGATGCACTGCCCCCCTTCCTTCAGTGAGTCCGTCACCAGCGAATCTATCTTCTCCCCTCTTGCAACGATCTCCCTCTTCGAGTTGTCCGAGAACTGGATCGCTTCGTCATAGTACACTCCTTCCTTCAGGGGAACCGGCCTCCAATCGCTTTGAATGTGTTCCGCCTTCAACCAGTCAGCGATCTCCTGGGAGTTCTTTATGGTGGCAGAGAGTGCTACAATCTGAGCTTTCGGATTGATCTGCTTCAGTTTGGAAAGGGTTATTTCGAGCGTCGGTCCCCTTCCTCCATCGTTCATCAGATGGATCTCGTCCGCGACCACCACCGTCAACCTTTCGATCCAATGGGCTCGGTGCCTGAGGAGTGAATCCGCCTTTTCAGAAGTGGCGATAATCACATCAAACCTCTCAAGGGTTGGATCAGGAGAGTCAAAATCACCAATCGAGATCGCCACCTTGATACCCAGCTTCTCGAAGGCTTTCAGATCATCATACTTCTCGGAGGCCAAAGCTCTCAGGGGGACTATGTAGAGGGCCTTTCCTCCTTTCAGAACAGATTTCACAATCGCCAGGTAAGCCACAAGCGATTTCCCGCTTGCTGTAGGCATCGCCAGAACGACATTCTTGCCCGACAAAGCTGGTCCGATCGACTCCTCTTGTGGAGGATAGAGCTCCTTGATTCCCTGTGATTGGAGAATATCCGCAACGTCCTTGCCAAGACCGAGCTCGGAAGGCTTCATCACCGTGAGAACGCCGTTTGAAAGGAAATAGTTTTGCAGGCTCTATTCTTCAGTCTCTTCCTCGATCTCTTCCTCGTCCGCCTTCCCCCTCTGCCTTCTGAAGCGGACAAATATCCCCAAATAGACGAGGCCTATCACGACGAAGATTGGCCCCCAGAGAAGGATTGGCCCCCATTCGATGGGTGCTCCGGTGACTGAAACTGCGTGAGGAGAGGTTTCGTTCCCAGAATATGCCACATTCCCCCAAGCATCCTGTGCTATGATGAAGTAGTGCATCTTTCCATCCACCTCAGGTAAGCTGACCTCGCACGCGAACTCATCAGTGAGGCCAACACGCTTCATTTCGAGGGGGGGATTGAAGTGAG
>JBHIBK010000272.1:0-2969 GCA_046759065.1 Thermoplasmata archaeon
CGGAACTCGGTCCCTCGTCCAGGCGACATATTCCGGCATTGAAGCTAGCCTAGAAGTGGAGGTAGTCAAGAAGAAGCCCTTTGTGCCGCTGTTGCCAATGGAATTCCACCCCCACAAAGCACGAGCGAGGCCCAACCGATGGGGGAAATTAAGATTGTACGTCGATACGGGCGTGATTCCTGTCGGCAGCGTGATTCAGTTCGGTTCATCTAAAAAGGAGGTCATGATCCGACCCACGCGATATTCCCTGAGCAAGGGAGATACCAGAGCGGATGGAATCGCCAAAGTCGTTCTGGAATTTCGTGGAACCGGAGAAGACCAAGAATCCAAAATCATCGCCGCCTCGGGTGACCACTCGGCACCCGCATACGTAACGATCTCATCGCAGCCGCCCTCGGGAGTTTCCATTTTCAAAGACTGGCAATTTGAGGAGATTGAAGGCTGGTCAGATCAGGTCTATTTCGAGCAGAACGAGGGGTTAATTAAAGTCAACCTGGCGCATCCCCTCAATCAACTCGTCTTCGGGACAGACGTGGAGGAAGCAACTGTGGTGCTTGCTTCAAATCTGCCCGGATATCTCTACCTTGCAGATTTGATCTTGAGTGAGTGCCTCTACTTCACCTACTCCAAGGCCTACGAAACCGGAAGAGTAGAGCAGCGTTTGGCCCACGCCCCCTGGCTCGATGTCAGAAATTACATCGCCTCGAAGAAGAAGGAACTCGGCAAGGCATTCTTTGGGGAGTTCATCCCGCCTGATCTCATGAGAAAGCTCGACCAGTTGGCGAGAGAAGCCTCACTTGAAGCTGTTTCTGCTTGACGCTTTGTCCTTAGAACCTTTCGACCATTCGGGAGGGGTCCTGGCAACCTTCTCCGTGCCCTTCGGCAGGAATACCTCCTTGCCGAGGGGGCGCCTCCTCAGCCGCCCCTGCAAAGCCAGGAGTGTGCGTCGGAAGGCGATGTCCGTATAGAGCTTCTCCCGATCAATGCCAATGGACCGTCGTCGGTGGAGAGCTGCGGCGATCAGGGAAGATCCCACACCGACGAATGGATCGAGAACCACATCCCCTTCCTCCGTGAGGGCCAGGACGATTCTTTCCGCGAGCTCTATCGGGAACTGCGATGGGTGGATTGTTTTCTCGACGTGATTGGCCTTTACGTTGGGGATTCTCCATATACCGCGTTCCCAGTCCCTGCACAAGATCTCCCACACGTCAGATGGGTTCTTCCCATTGGGATTCGCCGTTGGCTCCCCCTTTCTAGGCCCCTTGTAGCCTCGCTTTCCTGGATACTTCTGAGGCACTCTCACTTCATCTAAGTTGAAGGTGTACTCGTCGCCCTTGGTGAACCATAGAATGGTTTCGTGCCTGCCCGAAAATCTCTTCTTCGCGTGCAGTCCATGGCCAAAATGCCAGATGATTCGGTTTCTGAGTTTCAGGTCGCACTGCTTGAACCTGTGGTAAAGGTAAATGTCCAAGGGAAAGATCTCCCCATCCTCCACGTAGTTCCCGACCTGCCAGCAGATGCTACCATTGGTATTCAGCACCCTAACACATTCTGCAATGACCTCTTGCTGCCACTCCAGATAGGCTTGGAAATCCCGAACATGCTCGTACGGCTTCCCCAGGTTATACGGTGGCGAACTGAGCACGAGAGACGCAGTTCCATCGCTAATCGAAGAAAGACCTTCTAGTACGTCATTGCATACCAGGGTGATGTCATAACCTTCTCGATAGTCTCGATCGTATAAGAGCTGGCGTTTCCTCACTGTCTTCTCGATTGGTAGCTCAGGACTCAAGCGGTTGCTCATTGTGGGCACGAATAGATCTAGAATATAAATCACATGGGAACAACCATAAGAATTGTGGCCTTCCGTCATGATCTTCGGCAGGAGGGGCTCATGGCAACATAAGGCCCCCCGGGGGACTACTGTTTCGAGTCAGGACAGGGGTGTATCAGTCTGCCTCGTGGAGTCACTCCTCCGGGGCGCCGCCTTCTTCGGAAGTGAAGGAACACAAGAACGACGGCAAAAGCAACCATGACAAATACTCCTGTACGGGTCATCAACACTGCGGCCGAGGGGGCAGTCAGGCTGACCTCGGTTGGATAGTGGATGTACAATGTCCACGTGGCAGGGTCGAACTCGTTGGGGAAATCAGCCATGTCGGCGAGACCAGTTTTTAGCAGGGCCTCGTTCACGTTCAGTAGGTGCGTGGCGTTGTGGCGGACGTAGACCACGGCGACGATGCGATTGTACACGTCTGTTCCGTAAAGGTCATCCACATCCAGGTAGACCCGACTGTGATGGGTAAGAGAGGCTAGGTAGTCTGTCGCTTCCTGAGCTCCGGGCTCCCCAACCTCTGGAGTGTCGATATCCGCTAGACGCACTCTCCCCACGGGGACGGCGTCAAGGGTATCACCGTCAACGATTCGCTTCACGGTGCCCATCGTGTTTATCTCCCAGTCGGAGTTAGCCGCGGATGGCGCGACACCGACGATGATGATGATGAGTAGACTGCAGAGAAGTGGTTCGCTCACCCGCGGCAGATGCATCATGAGCCTTCGTTTCATCGTCTTGGCCTCCTAGTGCATCGCGTCTGCCGAGACCACCGGCTCTCCAAGCAGTCCTTCCAGACCGTCGATGATCATCTGCCAGGCCCGCTCCTTGCCCGGCGGAGCCAGATCCCGCAGCCTCACCAGCAAGGGGCCTTGTTCCCTCGGTCCCTCCTTCCGTCCCTCAACCGCGGCGAGCAGATCCATCCTGGCGAATTCCCGCTTCACGTCCTCCAACTCCACCCGTGCGTACTCGTCGAGGGTGATGTTCACGCTCTCGTGGGCCAGAATGGCTTGAAGGAACTGGGGATCCAGGCCCATCTGCTTCCCGCAGGTGGCCAGGGTCTTCCGGAAGCGATGGGGATGGACGCTCTCCTCGATGCCCGCCGCCCGCTGCACCCGCTTGCAGATCCTCCAGG
>JBHIBK010000273.1:0-2969 GCA_046759065.1 Thermoplasmata archaeon
AATGTGGTTTGTATCCTGATACTCGTCCACCATGACATAACGGAAGCGACCCCTGATCTCTGGGCCCACCTCAGGGTCATCGAGAAGCCGAAGGACTAAGGATTGGAGGTGTGCGAAGTCGACCGTGTTGTACTTCTCGAGCGCCTCCTCATAGCGCTGGTAAAGGGTCCCGACACGTTCCAAGAAAGGGTCCCCGCTCTCGACTAGATCGGTCGGGTCGACGCACTCCTCCGTAATTCTGTCGAAGTAGCGGGCCGCCTCCTCAATTGATGCCCAGTGACCGCTTGCGAGAGGCGCTGGTTTCCTAATCACCTCGTAGTAGTGCTCATGGAGGAACAAGAGCTGTGTCAGGTCGTCCAGCACTTCATAGCCTCTGACGAGGTAGACCCGATCTAGGTACTCGTCGATGAGGTTGTTGCATATCGAGTGTACGGTTCCTACCCAGAGTTCCGTGAGATCCATCTCACGGTCCAGCCTGCGTAGATAGCGTGTGAGCCGGTCTTTCAAAGTGGCCGCTGCTTTCTCAGTAAAGGTGCAAAGTAAGATCTCAGACGGCTGAACGTTGTGGTTCACGAGTAGATTGAGGGTTCTTAGAACGAGGGCCTGGGTTTTTCCCGAACCTGGGCCGGCAGTTATGAGGAGCGGGCCCTCCTTATGGCTGATAGCGTCCCGCTTGCCGGGGTCAGGCTCGAAGCCGAGTCTTCTGAGGAGTTCGTTCAGGCGCATTATTGGCCAACCCCAAATACGCTCTTCATGCTAAAGCGGTATTAAAATTTTCTCTCTCTGTGACACAATTCCATTTAGCTTCGCGCGAAACCGACGAAACTAACAAGTTCTGAGACCTCTATCCCCCGAGGAGGGGTTCCCCCATTGCATGTGTACATACTGGTTCCCGGACGAACCTCCCCCCGCTACCTTAAAATCGCTCGCAGGGAGGCCTGCTGGCTAGTTAAGGACAGACTGGCCCCCGTAACACCCTCCGGACAACCCGGGTTCTCCTTTTCCGCAAGCCAGGTTGAGGTGATCCGGCCGCAGGACCTTGAGAAAGAGCTGTCTCGGTTCCAGGCGAGCGGTCAACTGATCCGGCAGGTTCGCGATGCGTTGGAGCCTTTTGACGAGGACTCGAGTTTTCTTGTCGTCCCCCTAAGGAGTGAACTCAGATTCGGGTCTGTCCTCAGCCGGATCGCCTTATCCCGCCGCATCCTAAGCCTTCGGATAGAGCCCCGGGATAGCGAGACCACAGAGTACACCCCTAACCGGTCCTTCTGGTCCGAGCCTGGTCCTCGGTCTCTGCCCTTTGGGACGGAAAGCTCCTGGCTTGAGAGGGCGCTGCTGAACATCAATCATCCGTACCAGATGGCAAGTGTGTTGCAGATCGACCGCGGATTCGCCGTAGATATGGCTTCGGGTCAGGAACGCTCCCTACCTAATGGGTCACCATCCCCAATTGTGACGGCTACGTGGGATTTGGATCCGAGACTGACGTGGACCGAGGTGAGTTCGGTGCTAGACCGCATGAGGACTGTCGTTCCTCCTGGGACGAAACTCAGGAACCAACCAACTCCGATGAACAGGCTTGGCATTGAGACAGGGGGGTTGTCGGCTGGAGGTCTGCTGATACGTGTGAAGAGCCAACCAGGAGTTGCGCGACGCTTACTAGGGGAGGCCGATGCCCGCGGCCTTTCAATTCACTTGCATTATGAGATTGGCGATTTTACCTACCTTGGTTTTAAGAAACATCCTAGGGACAAGAAGCTGGACGACCTGGGTCCCCCCTTCGACCCAGACTTTGAGATACGGAGACTTCAGCAGGTCGAATGGGCGAGAAATGAAGTCCGAGGTCACAAGGGCCCGGGCGGGGATATTCTCACATCTGTCGCGAAGGTCGACAGCTGGGAGATATTGATTGAGCGGGGTCGGTCGCGCTTTAAGGATGCCGATGACATTCTCGTGCTGCTTAGAAGCCCCGATGGGGACCTGTCCACGGTGTTCGAAGAGGGAAGGCCCTCATTCGAGACAATATTTGGGGAGGTACAATGGAACCTACACTGCCCGCGGTCTGGTTCTCTGTGGCTCGATACGGTATACAGCCTGTGGCTTGCTTCAGTAGATCCTCGATCAGCTATTGAGTCTGTGGTCCAAAGCCTGCCTCCCTGTACGTTCCAAGACCATCTGAAGTATCCGAGAGGTCCATTTCTGTGGCTTCTGCATCTGTTGTTTATCGAAGAGGACATCAACTATCGCTTCTTCTATCATGCATTCAGGACAGGTCCCAGAAAGAGGAAGCAAGGTAGGGACATGCCTATGAACGCCATCCTAAGGATGGCGGCCTCCCCGAGGGATCCTGACCTTCCTAAACAGCTAGCACATAGTGCTAGGAAAGGCGGAGGTCTTACGGCGAGTCCGCGCCGTTTCAACGGGCCCGAGCATCTCAGAGAATGGTTCCAGTCGCGCATACTGTCCCTTTCTGAGAGGAGCAACTCCTCCTGAGCGAACTCCGTGCCCGTTCTCTCCTCCAAGCCGAGAAGTGGCTTCTCCTCGTATGGCGCCTATCGAAGACCGGATACCAGTGGTAATAGGTTAAGGCAGCACAGAGAAGTTCTATCCCTATTCGCAGGCTGAGTCCGAAGTCAGGTCAGCGGGGCTTTCTGAGAAGGACTATGGCCTCTTGTCGAATCATTCCGCTGCTGGTCTTCTCTAGTGGCCGCTGGACAATTCCGTCCTTCTCAAACCCGCGTGCAACCCCCATCTGGAGAATGGCAGAGATGTTCTCAACCTCCACCCACTGGTTGGCCACCTTGAAGTGGTTGTTCCCGATGATGATTGCCGACTTGGCCCCGGGTTTGAGCACCCTGAACATCTCGGAGAGGGAGGCCCGCATGTCAAGGAAGAACTTCAAGCAACGAAGCGCGGCATCCTCCCTGCCTCCCTTGGAAAGACTGCGGACCTTGGATACGCAGTAGTCAGGG
>JBHIBK010000274.1:0-2962 GCA_046759065.1 Thermoplasmata archaeon
CCAATACAGGAATGAACGGCGTTCTAATGTCGAGACTGTGGCCACATCAATCTTCCGTGACATCCGAACGAAGGAGAGCTTCGAGAGCTTGTCCATCAACGAACAGTTCGGGCTCAACATTATGACTACCGACGGAACGGTACTCGATAGAGCGGAGTGGCGGTCCGCTGGAGAAGAGCAGATTGTGGCGTTGGCCCTTGTGGGTGCCTTAAACCGGTGCGCCAATGTCGAAGCCCCCGTCTTCATGGACACACCCTTCGGCCGACTCGATACCCGACACGGCGAGCGAGTGCTTCGATTCTTGCCGAATCTAGCTAATCAAGTTGTACTCTTGGTGACAGATCGGGAATTCAGGAAGGGCGATGAGCAATACCTGGAAGGAAAGATTCGAAGCGATCAGACGGTAATGCATCGAGGCGAGGAGAAGGGCTCCTTCATGGTTGAGACGCGTGCGGTGGAGGTGAGCGCATAACCGCAGCATTCGGGGACTCCCGGACCATTCCCGCAAGCCAGAAAGCCAAGAAGGTTATGAAACAACTCGCCTCAAAGGGCGTATTCGCCGAACAGAGGGACGTGTGGATGTTAGGAGCCTCCCTTGGAATCGCCCTCGGACAAGCCCATGAAGCCGGCAAGAGGGACACCTTCCAGAACATCAATAGCCTCGACCCTGAGGAGATCTTCGCCGGGATCATGCTGGGTCTGCATCCCGACTCGAAGCCGGAGGAGCGACTTAGGAAGCTGGTCGATTACGCGGAGTGGGGCATCCGTGAGATATTCCGGAAGCACGAGAACGGGACTTTGGACTGGGGAACGCTAGGAGCGTAAGCTGAGCCTTAGCGTGATGCTAACCGGTTGCTCATCCAGATAGGC
This sequence comes from Thermoplasmata archaeon, assembly GCA_046759065.1. Lineage (GTDB taxonomy): Archaea > Thermoplasmatota > Thermoplasmata > RBG-16-68-12 > JAGMCJ01 > JAGMCJ01. The sequence goes on from JBHIBK010000274.1 coordinate 871, forward strand.
GCTAGGATACGACCGATCGAACTCCTGGACGCGGGATTCTGGCCGGAAGCGTCTTCCGGTGAGTACGCCATCGTCCGTCAGTGCCAGACGCTCTCCCAACGCCCAGAGCTCTTCTTTCGCGCCTGCAAGAGATTTCCAAGAAGAAATACACGATAGAGCAGGAAAAGGCCATATTGCATCGTGACGGACCTCTCTGGATCACCGCTGGGCCTGGCTCGGGAAAATCCGAAGTTTTGATTGCGAGAACTCTAAGACTCCTGATTTCTGACCATGTGGCCCCTGAGTCAATTGTTTTGACAACCTTCACGGAGAAGGCCGCTGCCAATCTTGAGAATCGAATTGCCACCTATCTGGACGATCTGGGTTACGCAGATGTAGTGGACGCGGCAGACCTCTACACGGGGACGCTGCACAGCCTCTGCAATTCTATCATGAGGGACGAACGATACGAGGACTTCGTTGACTTCGAGCTGCTGAACGAAAATGAGCAGCTTTTCTTCCTGTATAATCAGAACGACATTCTAGAATACTTTCAGAGCGATTGGGAGGCTCTTCAGTCAGTATTTCCAGGGTATTTCTCGAGAAGGTATGGTCCAAATAGGTGGTCAAGAACTGCGGGTGCTGGTTTTCTTTTCGATCGTATCACTGAGTTCAGGGTTGACGCGGAGGCAATGAAGCATAGTCAGGAAGAGCCGGCGGGATCTGTTGCTGCCTTCTATGGCCTGTACCGCGAAAGGCTGAAGGGAAGGTACAGGGTGGACTATGCCACACTGCAGGAGTACTTCCTTCGATTTCTGACGAGCCCCCAAGGCGAATCCTTCCTGGAGGGAGATCCCGACCGGAATCGGCCACCTATCCGCTATGTCCTGGTCGACGAATTTCAGGATGCAAATCCAATCCAGGAAGACATCTACTTTGGCATGACCCAGCAGGCCCCGCATAACTTGGCTGTGGTGGGCGACGACGACCAGGCACTGTACCGATTCAGAGGCGGCACGGTGGATTCCCTAGTACGGTTTGGTGAGCGGTGTCAACGTACGTGGGGGAAGGGCCCGGTTCAAGTGAACCTGCGTGACAACTTCCGAAGTCATCCAACAATCGTAGAATGGTTCGATCGTTACATGTCACAGGCGCCTATTATGCAGAAGTCAGGGGTGCGGGCGCCAGGCAAGGCGCCCATGGTTGCTCACTCGAAGGTCAAAGGAGAATATCCAGCCGTCTCCCTCATTCTTGGGGGTTCCTTACGGGAGGCCGCCGAGAAGCTCACAGACTTCTTGGAAGCCCTCAACCTTGGGGAACACATTTCTGACTGGAGAGATATCGGCATCCTTCTGAGCAGCACACGGGAAACGCCCCGCTTCGCTGGACCCTTCGCTGACGCGTTACGCGATCGAGGCATTCCATTCTATAACCCCAGGAATCGTTCCCTCCATCAAGACCCACGAATCCAGGAGCTTTTTGGAGCGCTTGTGGCCACACTGGACAGAGGTTTCGAAACGTTCAAGGCTGTGAGGGGAGGCGTGCGACGGGAGATCAGAACGTGGATCGATGCGTTTGAGACCTTGTCTCAGTCCGATGAAGGGGGGTCGCTCAAGAAGTACGTTGATAGTTCTGCCACCGAGATTGACAAGCTGCCCTCCAAGCATTGGCTGAATGTTACAGTGATGGACGTTCTCTATCGGATTCTGGCCCATCCTCCGTTTCAGTCTCTGAAGGAGGATCCAAACTACGCGACTCGGTTCGCCCTTGTTACAGACCTGATTGATGCGTACACAGCGTTCACGGAGCGATATGGCCTCCTGCGGACATCCTCAGTCGCAGGTGGGAGGATGTCCTTTTCGTTCCTAATGAATTTCTTCTACCAGTTCTCCGGCTTTATCGAGGCGTACGGACTAAACGAGCCTGAGGACCCGGAGCAGCTCCTTCCGCTTGGGTACGTACAGATCATGACGGTGCATCAAGCGAAGGGGCTAGAATTCCCAGTGGTAGTTGTCGGAAGTCTGAATGATCGTCCAAGACCTGGAGGAGACCACTGGACCGAGGATTTTCTTGCGCCATGGTCGCCCCGCCAGCCCGTTGGTAGCGAGGAGGA
>JBHIBK010000275.1:0-2959 GCA_046759065.1 Thermoplasmata archaeon
GCCCAGGTCGAAGGTCGATAGGAACGACGTGTGGGCCCTGAAGAACATCGCGACCACGACCAAGACAACGGCAATTACCACGATTATGCCGATGAAAACGAGGAGGCTCCGGTCCATGTTCCTCTTGTGTCCAGGTCCAAGCTCACGGCGATGATAGAAGAGGGTGAAGAAACCGATGAAGAAGAGGATGACGAGAAGAAGTGAGAGGAGCAAGGTTGGATTTCCTACCCCAGCTGCGAGCGTGACCGCTGTGTCGAAGTCGAAACGTCCGGTGGTTACCAGGGCCAAAAACACAACCGAGCCTGCAAGGCCTGCCGCAAGGGAAACGAGGTAGAGCAGGAGAGACCATTTTGCGAAGTTCAGCCCTTCTTGAGACTTTGTCGGAGCAGCCAAGGCATCCGAGAACTGCTTTTAGGTTACTTAACGACTCTTTTCGATATTTGGCGATGCTGCATGAGAATCGTTCCAGACTGAACTTTCGGTCATCTCTCCCTATCGCTTATACCCACGGTCACCAATCGGCCGCTGTGTCCGGACCAATGCCCCCTCCGCAGCAGCTAAATCAGATATCTTATAAATCTGTGACAATATCCCGAAGATTATTAGTCAATGGACGAATATTACGACCCGACAGAATGCCAATTTCGGGGGCTCCCCCTGGTAATGGGCGAGTCCGCCCTCGCCAATTCTGCCTCTCTCAATCTCTCGCTCTACGACATCGTCCCAATCCTGGAGGGTGGGGAGGATTGCGCCAGATCACGAAGAAAGGCGAACATCGTCGAGAGGTGTGCAGCACATGGGGGAAGATGGATCAAAGTGGTGGCGAAACACGATGTCCACACCACGTTCCGAATCGAATGTTGGGTAATCATTCATCTAGACGAGGCTGAGCGGCCATGATCACATACGAAGAACTCGTCAGGGAAGGAAGCGAGAAGGCCAGAGAGCCCTCTGATGATGAGCATGAGCATGAGATGGAGGACCGGGAATTCAACATCGAGGGACACAAAGTACGTGGCATGGTCTGTAGCATTTGCGGTGAGCGTTTCTTCTTCATGAAGGACCTGCTACCTGTCCAGGAGGAAATCCGGGCTCGAGAGGGTGACACTGAGCTAATCAGTGTCGAGGATGCCTTTCTTCTCCTTGCGGGAACATATCCCGATATCAAAATCCCCGGGAAACTGATGGCCCAGAAGGAGATGTTTCTGTTCGAGAAGTCGTTTGCGCCAAAGTATCGAGTTAACCTTCGCCCCATGGTTTTTATTCCTTATCGTTTGGGGCCGTACAGTAGGAGGGTTGACCAGGCCATAGGCAATTTGAAGCTAGGGGGTCTCATTGAGATTCAGCCTCTCTCAGGAGGAAGAGGCAAAGCATATCTCCTGACCGAGCAAGGCAGAATGCTCGCTGAAGAGAAGAAGACCCTGATCCCCCCTGAAGTTTGGGAGCAACTTCGCAGGCGACGGCGCGGGTGGGACGAACTGGGATCACGAGGCCTGCTAAAGCTCGTCTATCAGAAGTTTAGCGCGTACTCGAGCCAGTCTGAAATCAAGGATCAGGTGGGAGGGGACCTGGCAGTTGAAGATTGAAAGCTTCAGAGTAACAAGCGTGGATGACTTTGGGGGGAGAGTCTCTGAGGTTCGAACTAGCCGCAATAGATTTGAAACTCCAACGAGGGTGGCGACCTCTACTGAATACAATTACAAAAAGAACCTCGGGATTGAGGTCCCCTTCGAGAACGACGTCGGCGAGTACGTTGCACGCTTCAACCAAGGCGACATTCAAGCATTTACCACACGCAACGGATCTTATGCCAACCGCATCAGAACGGCGACCGCTTACGCCAATCAGATGAGGTTCGTGGTCTCCAAGTGCTATCCTCAATACCCATACGCCTACCCCTTCGATGAACGCACCATCCGGTTGATATTAGATGTCCAGCTCGAGTCCGGACTCGACATGGTGAGCATTCCTCATAGCGTCCAGGAAGAGAGCAGACTCACAGATCACTTCAGGCGATGGGCAAGGTATGTTGAGGAATACGGTGAGCGATTCGGCGAAGTCGGCATCCCCGTTCCCCATGTCCCGATGAGGCTCGAGGAGGAACTGTTTCAGGACACACTCAGAGAACTGTGGGATGACCGGTCGACGTTCCCGGTTGTTGGACTTACGTACGCGCCAATCCATCTGTACAAGATTAACTTCGATTTTCTCCGAAACAATCGGGACCAGGAAACTTGGCTCCATATATCCCAAGTTCCCCGAGCGAAATATCGTGGCACAAACCCTAACGTTTCAGTGATGCACTGGCCTCAGATATACGGCATCGACACCGTGGCGACCATGATTCCTTGGGGAGGGGGAGGCACGGAGCCTCCTGCCAATTATGGCTTCATTCGCTACTTTGACCATCCTACTCTGAGCGTCCCGAAGATTGGGGCATGGATTGATGATCATAAGACGACGGAAACTCAATGTCCATGTCCAATCTGCAGGGATCGCTCGTTTCCCGAGATCACGGATGAATTTGTCGCACAAAGAAGGGAAGAAGTGGACTATAGCCCTCTCTTTGGAGTATTCCGCCTGCATGAAGTATTCCGGAGCTCGGATGCGTTCAACGAAGGTCGTGTGGTCATCTCTGAGAACGATTTCAGGCGTTATATGAGAGATCGGATCGGGTCAGCTATTGAGGAATTCCACCCAGCTTGAGGGCCTTCCCTCCCGAATCATCTACTCTACAGCCGACCGTCCCGTCCAGCACGCTGAACGTCCCTCCCGTCCGCCGGAATCCCATTTGGACAGACGGCGAGAACTCCTGCTGGACTCCCGAGTGGGGCCGATATGCTGTTCGAGAGGTTACTTGGAGTAAGTTAGGTCTTCCATCCTGCACTCAGCAAGAAGTTCAAGAAAAAAAAGGGTGGATTTCCGGGCACTTTCCGAGCGGTCTTACCTGGTCAAATCC
>JBHIBK010000276.1:0-2939 GCA_046759065.1 Thermoplasmata archaeon
GGAATTCCCCGCCGTGCAGATAGCGGAGGAAGGTCTTGACCTGTCCCACCTTGGAACGGAGGGTGATGTCCTTCATCCCCATCCCGCCATCGGGCCTAGGCTCACCCGTCACGCCATGTTCCTTCAGTACGCCCATCCACGCCACGACCTGCGTCCGGGTGAGGTCGGTGAAGGAGTCAATCCCCGAGTGCTCCGCAAGGTGGGGAAGGTACCGTTAGACGTCGCTAATGTATTGCTCGCTCTTCGCAAGGCGGGACACCTACTGTCTCCCGAAATAGGCGGAGGTCCCGGGTTCGAATCCCGGTGGGTCCACTACTCCCTCGCTCTGGGCAGGGGCTGCCAGGTGAAGGGCATTGTGCGGCAGGTGACGGCCGTAAGCCCCCTTACGAAGAGGGATTCTACTTACGTCCGGTCGGTGCGCGAGCTCGGGGCCAGAGATGGCCCTACCTTTCCTCTTTTTTGCTATCACAGCGGCCCCGGTCCCCCGGCACCGGGGTTTGGCAGAAATCCAGGCTATCGGCTGCCTTCTCAAGTCTCTTGCTCGGCTTCCGCAGACTGACCCAAACTACTTACGGTGACGTAATGGGATACCCAGTCCGCAAAGCAGAAATGCCCTGTAAGCGTGACATTGCTCGAAAGGCAATGACCGGCTACAAGTTCGTGTTCAAGCTAGAACCGTCTTCCGCACTTGAGCGGCAATATGCGAACATCTCGTTACCGGGGTTGTCCGCCATCCGCCTCAGGGGCTCGGTTCTGGAAGTGGAGCTAACCCATAGCAGCCTCTCTCAGTAGGAAGCGGAGGACCTCTGCTCGGAAAGGGTTGGAACCTAATCACCGTTTTGGGTTTTCAACTGGGGTCCGCCCTGACATACGAACTTGAGCAAGCCCGCACGGAAACCCCTAGAAGGCTGCCGTCAATACCCACATCGAAGGTGGAGCAACTACATCGTCTGGCTTCGCTGGATGTGGCGCTGAAGCGGGCGATGAAGTTTTCTTCTTCGGCGGCGTCGATCAGCTTAGGAGGAAGCCCCTTCGCGGACCTCTACAAGGGGCAAGCTATTCAAACTACGATGAGGCTGAATACCCTAGAGTTCTGGTCTAAGCGCGGAATCTCGTCCTCCTCTGAAAGCCTAGATTGAATGACGGACCTCCAGGGGTTCTAGAGGATGACGGCCACTATTAGGCCAATGACTATGGTGAAGACACCAACCAAGATGGCGATAAGCAAAGGATCCCAGCGGGGAATGAGGAAACAGTAGACATCCCATCCCTCGACGCTTCCGCCGGCGCGGTATTCCGTGCTAGGTAAACGTCCGTCCTCGCCTTCCAGACGAGAGATCTCGTACATACTTCCTTCATACTTGAACCAAATCATGCTCCTCGGCCGCTGGTCCGTATACTCGTTCACGCCCGGACCGTGCAACGTAAGATCCAGTCTGTTGATTAGCAGTTGGGCGAAACGAATCTTTCCGCGTAGTAACCCCCGCGCGCCCGGGGGCCGAATCCATTGCCATGCGTTGGCCAATCCGAAGTGCAATCCAATTTCAACGGTGTTGCTGATTGTTACGGAGTCCGAGAGGATTTCTACGCGGAAGCGTTGGACATCAGGTTTCTCGCTGGGCAATGGGGTGATGTCAACGGCCGACGTATCCAGGCGATTCTCATGTACAGTGCAGTCGAATAAGTTCAGATAGGGCCGAATTGGTGGCCGGCCCAGAGACTCGAATTCGAGCTCTATCGTGATATTCTTCCGATTCGCCGAACCAAAGGGGAAGCGGCGTAGATCCTCCATGATCGCCTCGTCTACTGTGGTCTTTGAGATCATGTCGATCCAGAGATCTGGCTCATCACTTCCCTTAACTGTTGTCGTGACTTCAGTCTCGACAGGCATGGCCTACGTATCCCTTCTAGCGATATCGGTGTGGCACCTTAATCTAGCTTCCCTTCGAAGCGGGGTCTTAAGGTACTGCTCCCGCACCAACCTCCTTCCCTCGAATCAAATCCCCCTCAGTTTCTGTTCGATGCCTGTCGCCATGATCACGAATCGGGCCGATCTTGCTTTCTGCTTAGACCATTCGCACAGAGTTTCCACTCATTCTAGCTGTCAATCATAGTGAGTGGCGACTCCTCATCGGAAACGTCTAAACTGCAACAACGTAGTCAACTTGCTTCAAAGCGGGGGTAATCTCCATGGCATGGTACCAGAGGGCGAAAGACAAAGCAAGGATAGGCGAGCTGGAGGCGGAGCTCGGCCAAATAAAGGGGCGGCATGTCGAGCTGGTGAACACCCTACGGGACGTCCTAGCGAAACTCCGTCAGGGAGCAGTGGACGATGCCACACGACTTCTTGGGAGCCAGTATCAGGTCCACAAGGAGGAACTCGAAGGCCAGCGTGACCAGGATCCATGAGCCGCATCACCGAACTGAAGCTGAGGCGATGGTGCCTGGAGAATCGATACAGAGTCTCGGCCTAGCCCCTCAGATCTGCAGACTCCTGTGTGAAGGTATAGGCCCGACCCTCAGGGTCCGGGTCGCTTCTTCCTTACCGAGATTCCAATCGGCGAAAAGGACGGCTTAGTTTCAGATGACTGATATATTGGTCCCCAGCCATAGAGTCCCCTCGCCTCCGAGGGATACCGGGGCCTGCTTATGTCAATGCCACACTTGCTCCCGAGAGAATCTGCCAGACAAAGGCTTTTCATCAGGAGGTCAAAGCCACCCTGGAATCCTTGGTAGACCGTCTCGACCTTGACGGTGGCGAAGAATCGACTGAACTTGCTGAGGAGGTAATCGACCAGAGCTTCATCTCGCGGCGTCGAAAAGAGAACAATCACACGCTCTCGGTCCTTCCTCCGAGTGAAGGCACTGATGTATCGACCGTGGGTATAGTTTTTGAGTTCTGATGTCTCTATCGTTGCTATCGCACCCTCAATAAGCTT
>JBHIBK010000277.1:0-2938 GCA_046759065.1 Thermoplasmata archaeon
GCCAGTACCGCAACACAGGTCCAGGATCACCTGCCCAGGGGCCCCGATGCAGGACATCGCGGCCTTTCTCCTCCAACGATGGTCCATTCCGAAAGTGAGGACGCGGTTCAGAACGTCGTACCGAGAGGATATGGACTGGAACATCCTTCTGAGGAATAGAGGTTGAGAGCTCGCAGGCGGACCGTCTTCGGTGTTCATTCTCTCAAGGTCCTGCAATTGCATCAGTCCTGCGAGACAACACGGGCGCCGATGTCCAATGCCTGTGCCATCGTTTCCTCGTCCTTCTCCACGCTGCCCAGTTCATTCTCATTGCTATGGTAAAGAATCGTGTCGACCAGCTCGATGTTCGCCCACCTGAAGAATCCCTTCACGGTCTTCAGTATCGGGCCGAAGTCCCGGTCCGTGCCTTCGGTAGCAATGAAAACACCCTTCTTCCGTTTCTTCATTCTTCTCTCAAAAGCGTATGTGCCATCCGATTGCTTGACATAGGGCGTCAGGCAGTTGCAGCGGTCTATCATGAGCTTGGTCTGCGCGCTCACCGTGTCGAAGTACACTGGGGAACCCAGGACTATTACGTCACAGGTCCCCAATGCGTTGTAGATCATGTCCATGTCATCGTCGTAGAGGCAGTACCTCGGATCGGGGTCCTCCGCGCAGTCCTGACACGGTTTGATGCTGAGATCATTCAGGTATATCCTATCGATTTCCGCTCCCTGGCTGTCCGCTCCCTCTAGTACTCGATTCACTAGCATATCGACATTTCCCTTCTTGTTGGGGCTGCCGATGATTCCGCAGACCTTCACGATGATTACCACTTGGACTCTGGAGATGCAAAATGCAACTGATGAACTTATGTATTTCTCTCAAGCCGCTAGATGATGGATACTATTCTTGCTTGCTGGTTTTGGACCTCTTCCTCATTAGTGATATCAGGACTAGCAGCAGGACCATGACCAAGATTACGGTGTTCGCAGCAATCATGATTTCAGTCATCGGTACTGACTGAGACCTCGTGGTTGCAGTAACAGTGTTGGATGTTGCCTCGATGCCTGCGGCATTGTGTGATACCACTCTGAAGTAGTACTCCGTACTAGCCTCCAGACCTCTCCAGTCGTATTCCGTGATATTGCAGTCCTTCACGGTCACGGATACGGAATCAGCGAAATCAGGCAATCTCGCTCTTTCAATCACATACATATCACAATACTTGTCGTGCACAGGACCCCAGCTTAACCTGACGCTCTCTCTTGTAGTGTCTGGTCCCGACGGAGTATTGAGTGTAAGGGCAATTGCTTTTGGGATTTCCTCTGTCATAACTGCTTCGGGAGACGAGGGATTCGCCACTCCAGTGATAGCGTGAACATCCACTCTGAAGAAGTAGGCTGTCGATGGGGCGAGACCCGTGACTGTGTGTCGCTCAGTCGCCTGATTCGAGATATTCCCTACCGTAACGGCGTCAGAGAAGTTTGCGGTAAAAGCCCGCTCGATTACGTACGCTTCAAAGCCTACTTGGTCTCTGTTCGCATTCCATGATATGTCAACGCTGTCCCACGGTCTATCTAGGTTGGCAACGATACTTTGAATGTATACAGGTGAAGGAAGAGTCGTCGCCGAAACCTCATTGGAAGGCTGGCTTCCGAGAGAACAAGAAGCTTCTTCCCCATACCAACTCCTGTGTAGCACAACGATCTTGAAGTAGTATGTTGTAGAAGGGTCCAGACCGTATATTTCCATCCTTGTGTAGCTATACGCCGACCTATAGTACGTGCTTGAATTCGGCGTGAAATTGAGCGTGGTTGATACGTGCACCTCCAGTCGTTTCCGATAGCAGATACCATCGCCGTCGGGGTCTGGTTCCTCGTAAGGGTGGTCCCACCGTAGAACCAGTGAAGTGCTCTGAATCTCAGTTGGCTCCAAGAGGGTTGCGGAAGAAGCGACTACTGACCTAGGAATGGAGAGCGGAACCAATAGGAATCCGAGCAAAATCACTGCGAAGATGACGAATACCTTTCGATTCATCTTGAGACCTCCACTTGTGCTCAACCCTCTCCAGATTATTTGAAACTATGGTGGTAACCACCATGTTTTGCACCAGCCGACCGTCAAGTACAGGCACCGCGATATCCTACGTGCTGGCACTCCCTCGGTCGCACTAGAACATCCTCCTCAAACTGAACTCCATTCTTTCCGATGCAGGAAGTTCATCTAGTCTCTCTCGGGTCGTCCTAGCATCACTTTCGCTTGTTCGGTCTCTTGGAGATACCTTAGGTTGAGTTAGTCTCCAGGTGGACAATGAGCGATTCCAAAAGAATAATGGTAGGGTTAGCATTCACTAGGTCGTAAGAGGAGGAGTTGGTCACATGGCTGGAAAAAGCCAGAGAACCTATGCGGATTTGGTCTTCAACGCTCGCCTTCAGGACATCGACAAGGAAGTCGCCGATCTGATGAGATTCGAGGAGGAGCGGCAGGACAGGAAGCTGATGATGATAGCGTCCGAGAGCTTTTGTCCGAGTCCCATCAGGGAGGCGGTAGCATCCGCCTTCACGAACCTGTACGCTGAGGGCCATCCGTCGGTGAGGATGGACAAGGAGAACAGGAGGCTGGCAACGGACTACGAGCATCAGATGACTCATCAGCGCAGATACGCGGACAGGAGGTACTACAAGGGGTGCGACTACGTCAACGTGATGGAGAACCTGGCGGAGAAGAGGCTGGCGGAGATATTCGCGACGGACGAGATTTCCGCGGACGAGATCTATGTCAACGTTCAGCCCCTCTCCGGGGCGATCGCCAACAATGCCATCTACAGTGCATTTTTGGAGCTTGGCGATACCGTCATGGGCATGGCACTGAACGCCGGCGGGCATCTTACACACGGGAGCGAGGTGAACCGCTCGGGGCGGTACTACAACATAGTCCCGTACTATCCTGACGACCG
>JBHIBK010000278.1:0-2926 GCA_046759065.1 Thermoplasmata archaeon
CTCAAGGGCCCAATTCATCGCGTTCCTGGCACTGTCCGGACTGTTTGAACCCGTCCTCATGTTGCTGTAGGCGAGCAACTGACCGTCGCCCATGACAACCGCCTGCGAGCTCACCGAACCGATGTCCACGCCTGCGGTTATTATCTCGAAATCCTCCCAGTTCAGGTCCGGCGACTTCCAGGCGTACTCCTTCCACCGCCAGTACTCCGACTCCTTCTTCTCCATCAGAAACCACCTCCCGCTCGTGCGGCAGCGACCTTGGCCGCGCCGAGAGCCGCCACGAACTCAGGCTCCTCGGGAACCGTCACGTCCATGTTGAGCTCCCGCCTCAGCGAGTCCACGAAGCCCACGTTGTTCGCCATGCCGCCCACGAGCACGACGTCCTGCTCTATCGACAGCCTTCGCGCCATTGAAGAAATCCTGCTCGCAATGGCGTCATGAATCGCGCGGGCTATGTCCTTCTTTGACGTCTTCGCGTGAACGAGTGTCACGACCTCTGACTCGGCGAAAACGGCGCACTGCGCGTTCATCGGGACCGACTGGGTGGACTTCAGCGAGAGCGGACCCATCTCCTCGACCGGTATTTCCAAAGCTCTAGCCATGGCCTCCGTGAACGAGCCTGCACCAGCGGCGCATCGTTCATTTATCACGAAGTCCAGGACCTTGCCCTCCGCGTCGGTGTGCATGGCTCTTCCCTCTTCCGCGCCCACGTCGATCACTGTCCTCGCGGACGGTATCAGCATCGTGGCGCCCTTCGAGGCCGCGGTCACCTCCGTCAGCTCGTCCGTCTTGAAGTGGACCTCGGTCCTTCCTGACCCAGTGGCCGTGATGTAGGCGATGTCCTCCTGCGTCAGACCCGCCTTGCCGAGCGCTTCCTGGAAGGCCTTGTCGATGGACTTCTTCTGCTCGAAGCCGACGAGCTTGCTGGACTTCGCTACCACGTTGCCATCGTCCATCAGAATGACCTTCACGAACTTCGCGCCGACATCAACACCCGCTACCTTCATCTCACGCCTCCTTTCTCACTCCGAGGGTCTCCATGAACGCGTCTATTCGCGCCGTTGTCCTCGCCTCATCGAACTCCCGCTCGTCTCCCATGTTGCCCTCGAATATCATCACCGGGTATCCTGCCTCTTGAACCGCAAGCCTGTTCTCCGCTATCCCGAGGCTGAGACCCTCGCACCCGCGGTTGTAGTGCAGCAGGACGCCATCCAGCTTCCACTCGCGGGCGATGCGTATCATCATGTCGCTCTTGTACTCGGGCGAGTAGAAGTGCTGCCACTCGGGCTTGGCGAGGTTCCACTTCACCAGTTCCGTAAGAGCATCGTCCCTGCTCGTTATCGAGACGCCCTTCTCCCCGGGCGTCGTCTTCGGTCCCCACGTGCCGTCCTCCTTCACCTCAAAAAGGCCTATGAGACCGAACGTGTACAGCGAGCCGATGGAGACGCATCCGTACTGCTCCAGGTACCTGAACACTCTGAGGAACGCCCACGGTGGTTGCGTATCGGTCATGACCCTGACCCTCTCGTTCGGCACCGCCGCGATTCCCCTCGCCACGCGGTCCTTCACCTCGTCCCTGAGCTTCTCATAAAAGTCCGCGACGATCTTGCTGTGCTTCATCAGCGTGCCGAGCACGTAGAGCGAGTACATCGACTTCTCGTCCAGCGGTGCCGGGATGGCTTTGTTGAGCGCGGAGATCTCCGCCCAAGTCGAAGTGGAGCGGAACTCGTTCTTGACGGCCTCGATGAGCCTGTTGTCGTCGTACGTGCGACCAGTGATTTGCTCCATCCACTCTATGCCGTCGTGCAGCTGCCCGACCACGTACTCGATGCGGTTCTCGTCCATCTCCTCGTGCGGTCCGACCGCCACGTCCACGCAGTAGTAGGGTACGCCGCCTTCCAATTCGGCAGCGACTTGATACCACTTCGCGTGGCTGCAGCATATATGGTCCGTCCAGAAGAAGTCGGGCTTGGGGAACTCCCCGCCGAAGTTGTACTTGTTCAGCAGGATGGAGCCCCAGTAGTTTCGCATGTACGAGCACAGGTCCCGAGCGAAGCCGTACTTCTCTGTCGCCTCGAGGCATTCGTCAGAGAACTCCTTATTGAAAGCGGTGGACGCGGCGTACGGCTCTCCCGTGAGCGGGTGGACGTCGTCCCCCAGTCCAGCGGGAACGGCATCGAACGCCCATGCGCCGCCCGCCCAGCGGATACCGCCCTTGTCCTTCGCCTCGGCGAAGTCCTTGTAGTAGCCGAGCCGGATGTCCTTGGCCTCGTTCCAGGTCTTGAGCCTTTCAGTTGGATATTTGTCAGCCATGATGTCACCTCAGAACAGGTCCTCCTCCATCAGCATCTCCAGGAACGCCTCCACGCGGGTCTTGAACTGCCCTATCGGGACGGTCACGTCCAGCTCGAGGAAGAGCGTCGGGATGCCGTTGCTCTCCAGTGCCCGCTTGATCGCGGGGGTGTCCAGCTCGTGCGGGTCGCAGAACTTCTGCTGGACGAGGATGGCGCCCGCCGCGTTGTAGTCCTTCGCAAGCGACAGTATGTGCGGTGTCCTCGACCTCTCGCCCCAGTCCTTGCTAGGGCACCGCGGCCTCTCGATGTACCGCTTGGCTATCGCCTCCATGGGGTTGCCATCCAGCTCGACCGTGTTCCAGAAGTACCTGCTCCCTGTGCAGTGGTCGTCCACGACTAGCGTGGAGCCGCAGGACTCCACCATGTTGATGAACTCCGTGTCGTCGTCCTCGCTGCCTACTATCATGAGCCGCTGACCGACGTTCCGGTCCGCGTTGCGACCGTCGAGCTCCTTCATGACGTCCTCGATCGTCCTGCTGTGGTCGTCCTTGTCCGTCATCTGCCCGGAGACGACCATGTACATCGCCTCCAGCCCGGTGAGCGGGGGCCTGTTGCCCTTGCGCGTCTCGTAG
>JBHIBK010000279.1:0-2919 GCA_046759065.1 Thermoplasmata archaeon
GATGCTCAGGTAGGGAAAGGTTGCATCTTCTGCCGGGCCGCCCAGACCTCCTATGATCACGTTCTCTTGTATCCACCCAGTCGAATTGTCCAGGAAGATTCCATGTCCGCCTCTTCCTCCGATTACGTCCCCGGTAGGATTGGTGAGGCCCAATCCACCCGTACCACCGGTTATGTTCTTGTTGCCTTTAATGATAGCATTCGAACGGAGTAGGTATATCCCTATTCCTCCGATCTCACCTTCTCCAACCGATCTGTTTCCGTCCCCGCCTTTTATCATGATGTTGTTCTGAATCTTGGGGGAAGAATCCTTGCAGTAGATGCCAATTCCACCCTTGTAACCCTGAATCGAACCGTAGTATCCCACTCCCTGCGGAGCCGAGTTGTTCGAGACCTTCACGTCCCCTCCAAGGACATTTGTGAGGTTGCCTTTGAATGACAGAGTACCATCCCCGTCGTTCTCATAGTACATCACTCTGCCACTCTCTTCTCCCATCAGAATGTCCAGATCCCCGTCTGCGTTCCAATCGTCGACATAGGGGTTGGCGTAGGAGCTTACTCTGAGAGGATTGCCATCCGCCATCAAATACCCCATATCTGTGAAATTGAGCAAGTCTCCAACGACATTGTTCCTTCTCCAGAAGTGAATGTATCCCATCTGGTCGCCCACGATCAGGTCCAACATCATGTCTCCGTCCCAGTCTCCGATACCGGGTGCGGAGCTGAGTCCAAATGTTCTTATTGGGACCCCAATCTCGTTGTGGGCTCTTCCTTCCGATGAGAATGTCTCGTCCCCGTCGTTGGTGAACAGCCAAACCCCTCCATTTATTTCTCCGACTACTAGGTCAGCCCTGCCATTGTTGTTCCAGTCAGCTGAGGCTGGACTGGCCTTTCCGAAACCGAAAGGTGGTCCGACTTTCAAGGACTGTCGGGTTCCCGATGCGGTCAGGATTGATACGAACTCCACAACGGGGCTACCACCAGGGGCCGTTCCCCGGAAGAACCACATATCGCCATCCTGGTCCCCTATTATCAAGTCCAGAATACCGTCGCCGTCAAAATCGACGGGGAAGGGTGACGCCCACGTGGGAAGATATAGGTCTTTGGTGCCGTTCTTTATCGGGAACACATTGAAGGAGTTCAATCCATTGTTTCTGTGGTACTTGATGTACCCACCAATCTCCCCTGTTATGAAGTCCATGGATCCATCCTTGTTCCAATCCACTGCTCGAGCAGTTATCGGGCTTCCGCTACTGATGAATTTTACTGGTGGATCGAAGGTGTTCCCTGCAGCCCTTTTGTAAAAGTACACGCCCGTATCGTTGCTTATGGTCAGGTCATCCTCGGTTGCGCTGTTGTTGTCCCAATCTGCCAACGAGGGAACGAGATAAATCGGACCAGTGATGGGGGTGTTGTCCGACATACGAACGCTATCTATGAAGAGGAACGATCTGTTTCCGTCCCCTCCAGAGTTCTCGTAGTAGTAGACATTGCCCCAGTAGTCTCCAACTATCAGGTCTCTATCCTGATCAACGTTCCAACGCTTGAAGACGGGGGCGGCCATCGAGTGGTCGATTGGCAGAAAACCATCCATCAACATGCCCTCGCTCGTAAAAACGTCGTCCCCGTTGTTTGAGAGGTAGTGGATGCTACCAAGAGAGTTCCCACAGAACAAGTCGAGGTCACTATCATTGTCCCAGTCGGTCACAAACGGATGGCAGTACATGCCCACGAGGTTCCCTATTTGAGTGACTGGAGTCTCGTTCGTCAAGAGACCCATATCGCGGAAGAATCCGTTCCCGAGATTGCGGTAGTAATGCACATTTCCGCGGCCATTGCCCACCAGAAGATCATCAAGCCCATCATTATCGATGTCGCCCCAAGCCGGGTCTGCGTCCGATTCCACATCTATGTCCGCGCCAGTCTCAAGTTTCATTCTTCCCCGATCCATAAAGACGCTCTCTCCCCTGTTCTCGTAGTAGGTGACCTTCCCTTCCTTATCGCCAACAATGACATCCTTTCCGCTGGCGCTGCTGATGACATTCCTGTATATCCCTGGCTGTGCTTCGTCAAAGGTGTAGATACCGTATTTGTTGTTCGTCAGGACGTTGTCCTTTATGAGCGGTTTTCCTTTCTTTACGTAGATGCCAGCGACGTTTCCGGATATGGGGTTGTTGTTAACTATCCAGGGTGAGGAGTCGTTCACCGATATCCCTATCTCGTTGTTGATGATCGCGTTGCTGGATATGTTTCCGCCGGAGTCCCTTCTCAGATATATGCCCTCAGCGTCATTGTGGGCGATGTAATTGTTCGCTATCAGCGGGTCCGCGTTCTCAACAAATATGCCGGGATACAATCCGCTTTCCTTGTTGTTGTAGGCGATCGTGTTGTTCACTATTTGGGGAGCTGGACAGAATTCCGAAATCTTGCAATCGAATATCCTTATACCGTTCCGGGTGTTGTTGGTGATGAGGTTGTGTTGAATAGTCGGACTTGCGGTTCTCATCCATATTCCCGCATCCCAGTTGAGTGAGATATTGTTGTCCTTTACCAACACATCAGCCCTTACGTTGAGCACCATTCCCATGTCCCGGTTTTCTACCACAGTGTTGTTGGCGACCAAGCCTTGATTGAACAACGCGAGGAGATGTATTCCGTCGTCGATGTTTTTCCAAACACGGTTATTGATGATCGTTGGTTTGACCCTGCTCACTGCATAGATGCCGTCATACCAGTTCCATTCAATGGTGTTGTTCTCTATGAGAGGCTCTCCCCCTGCTTCTGCCCAGATTCCGAAGTTGTTATAGTGTATGGTAGAGTTCCGTATGATCGGACTGGAAGCGTAAGATACTATCCCTATTTGTGACATGTTGTGGATGTGGGCGTTCTCCACCAGTATGTTCGTGTCCTCAAGATAAAG
>JBHIBK010000280.1:0-2908 GCA_046759065.1 Thermoplasmata archaeon
ATAACTCGCTTCAACACTGGCACTTCTATTCACCAACACGAATGTTTCCTATCTCGACTATGTTATCACCTCGCACCCAGACTCCGTGACGATGACCGTGTGCTCGGCCTGAGACACGATCCCTCCAGCGCCATCCCTGAGCAGGGGATAGGAATACAATGCTCCCAGCCTGACGAGCTTACTTATCCTGTGCGAGGCCTTGTTGTCGAAGGGCAAGCACCAGCGCTCAGCGAATGGAAGTGTGGAGAAGCTCTCCTCGACGGAGCGAAGGAGGTTCGACAAGGCCTTGTTCTTCAGTTCCCTCACCCTTAGAAGCCTGTAGATGTTCCCCCCCTTCTTCCCGGTCACTTTTCCCGCTCCGTTCGTCGCGAAGGGCTCAATTGCCAGAACATCTCCCTCCTTGACAATCGCCGTGCTGCTGTCCAAGACGTTGGGAACACTCTTTCCAGCGTGAAGGGAGAATCTTTCCATGCTGTGTCCGGTGAGGTTTGAGACAGCCTTGTATCCGATCGAGTCTATAGCCCTCTCGACCGCTCCCCCGATCATCCTCATCTGAACGTTCGGCCTAATGAGCTCGATGACCGTTTGTAGTGCGTGTTCTGAAGCCCTTATGAGATCGGTCCAGTTCCTGGTCCCCACCTCCACGGTCACGGCTGTGTCGCCGATAAAACCGTTCACGTGGACACCTACGTCGATCTTGACGATGTTCCCTCTGGCAAAGACCTCCTTGTCAGTGTGATGCGGAGTGAAATGGGCCGCCACATCATCCAAGGCGATGTTCACAGGAAAGGCCGGATAACCTCCCCTTCTCTTGATCAGTTCTTCTGTCCTGTTGGCCACATCGAGGAGTGTCGAGCCCTCCTTCACGAGGCTCGCTCCGTAATCTCTTGCCTCCCTTGCGATTCTCCCCGCGACATGATAGGCTTCCAGAACCTCATCATCCATAGGACTCTATCCTCTCTCTCTGAATCGCACCTTCTCTTAAAACCCTTATCTCATTCTGCGACAAGTCCACTATCGTGGACGGAACCCCGAGATTCGTCCTGCCACCGTCAATGTAGTAATCGACCTTGCTCCCCAGTTGATCGATGGCTGCCTCGACCGATGTAGGACCCTCACCACCGTGGAGATTCGCACTCGTAGCAGTGATTGGACCAAACTCCTCTGCAAGCTCCACGGCGAGGGGTTGGAATGGAATCCGAATCCCAATCGTCCGGCCTCTGGAGATCCATCTGAACGAGGATTGTCTCTTTTTCTTCAGAACGAGCGTGAGAGGGCCTGGCAGGAACTCATCAAAGAGGGTTCGTGCGAGGTTGTTGACTTCTGCTATCCCTTGTACATCTTCCCATGAGCTGACAGCTACTGGAAGCGGGTCATCTCTTGGCCTCCCCTTCAGGAGGTATATCCTTTCGACCGTCTCTCGGTTCTCGGGATCCCCGCCAAGACCGTACAGGGTCTCCGTCGGGAAGACCACAAGTTTGCCCTCTTCCAGGGCAAGATGGACTAATTCGAAATCCTCGTCAGCCAATGTTCCTTCAGGTTTCTTACACCTGAGCATCTTCATGAATGTCCCTCAAACGAGCTGGAATACCCTCAGACTTCTGAGACTGGCCTCAATGTGTAGGTGGGCGTTGCCCTGCACGACTGGACCATGTCCAGGGTACAGGTTCTCGACGGGAACGTTCGAAAGCTTCTCAATCGATTCCACCAGCTTATCGAGGTTACCAGTCGGGAAATCCCATCTCCCTACTCCCCCGTACGCGAATATGGTATCGCCGCTGAATAGTGATTTCGTGCTCTCTTCGTAGAGAGCTATGCTCCCTTCCGTATGACCGGGTGTGTGAACGATTTTTAGCCACTCGGGTCCAATCTGGATTGTCTCACCGTATTTGATGACCTTCACATCCAATTCCTCCAACTCCTTTCCGAACATCGAGGCTGCAGTCGTGACCTGGTCCCCCGCCAGGAGAGACGGAAGCTCGTCTTTGGAAGCGTAGAGAGTACACCCATAGGCCTCGGAAAGTGCCTTTGCCCCTCCCACGTGATCTATGTGCCTGTGTGTGAGTATGATTCTGTCGATGTCCTTCACTTCGGTGCATTTTGAGATTGAATCGATGCAACCCTCGGGCGAAAGCCCTGTACCCGTGTCTATGAGAATCTGTTTCTCGGACATGACAAGAAAGATGTTGGCATCATAAGCTGGATCCGATATGAGTTGAACTTGCATGGGGAGTCGCATTAGGGCTGATACGCTATTTAGAATTTCCTCAGTCAGACACTCCGTTTGTATCCACAAGAAAGACCGCTTCACCCTCTGGGAGATTGGGGGAATCGACTAGCCTTGCGATTCGTTTTCCACCCTTGCTCTTTCTGAGATAGATCCTGAAAGTCGCCGTGTGTCCAACGATGTGCCCGCCAATCGGACGGGTCGGATCCCCGAAGAAAGCATCCGGTTTTGCCATGACCTGGTTTGTAACGCAGACAGCAGCGTTGAAGGCGTCCCCGAATCTGAGAAGACCATGCATATGCTTGTTGAGGAGTTGTTGCCTTTCGGCAAGAGCCCCCCGCCCCACATATTCAGCTCGAAAGTGCGCTGTCATGGAATCGACCACCAGCAGCCTGGCTTTGTACTCCTTGGCCACCTCCATTGCCTTCTCCGCAAGAAGCATCTGATGATGGGAATTGAACGCACGAGCAACGTGTATGGTCTTGAGTGTCTCCTCTGGGTCGAGTTCCAGAGCGGTCGCCATCTGTGTAATCCTTTCTGGCCTGAATGTATTCTCGCTGTCGATCCAGATTGTCCCGCCTTCGAGTCCTCCGCGGTCGACCGGAAGAGTCACATTAACAGCGACCTGATGAGCAATCTGGGTCTTGCCGCTCCCAAACTCGCCAAAAAGCTCCGTGATCG
>JBHIBK010000281.1:0-2906 GCA_046759065.1 Thermoplasmata archaeon
ACCGCCATTGATCCGTCTTGGGGTCGTATGAGATGACGCCACTCGAAACGCAATCATAGGAGTAGCCGCCCATGACATATGCCCTTCCTGCAAGAGCCACGGCGCTAACTCCCCTCAAGGACCGATTTGAAGGCATGGGGGGCATCTCCGTTGCTGTCGTCCAGGTATCCGTGTCGACGTCGTAGACCTCAATGAGGCGTGGGTCCTCCGCGCCTCCAATAGCGTAGATCTTCCTGTCCAACGCAGCAAGAGCAAGGAAGGAGCGGCTTGTGGGCATGGGAGATCTTGTGGTCCAAGTATCAGTTATGGGATCGTACACTTCTGTTACATTCAAGGCCCTGTAAAAGGACATCGGCATGAAATGGTAGCCTCCGATGGCAAAGACCTTCCCGTCGACAACAGCGATTCCGAATGCGGCACGTGGGGTAGGCATTCCAGCTTTCGATTTCCACTCACCGGTCACAGGGTCATACTCCTCGTTCAGGTCCAGGGTACCCATTGGCATCACCATTACGCCTTTGGTCCCTCCGATAGCATAGATCTTGTCTGAAACGGTTGCAGCAGCCAGTTCAGAACGATTGGTCGGCATCGAAACGCCCTCATACCAAAGATTTTGTGTGGCATCATACACCTCGACGGCACTTACAACATGCTCAGGTACTTGTTGGACGGGACCTCCGCAACCCTCATCGCACAGATTACCGCCCATTGCGTAGATTTTCTGACCGACAGCAGCCGCGGCTAGACTCATCCTCGGGAAAGACATATTCGAAAGCACTTTCCACCCGAAAGCTCCGCCATCAGGGTCGTAGCTCCCCGTTCCATTGAATTGAACAGTATCACCTTCGTTCACCGTTTGATCAGGGCCGGCATCTGCAACAGGTGGCTGATTATCAAGAGTCACGTGGACCAGGCAACTGTCACTGACCGTCAGACCAAGAGAGTCCTCAATGGTTAGGGTCACGTTGTAGACTCCTGGAGCGGCATAGGCGTGTGAAGCGTTCCTACCCCCAAACTGCGAGGACCCATCACCGAAATCCCACAGCCAGGATATGATTGGAGCCCTGACGCCCTCCCACCTCGACAGAATGGGATGCCAGGGAACAACCTTGTTCCCCCAAAAACCGCCAGCCACATTGGGAGAATCGAGAAAGTGCACACCCATGGGCATGCTAATCCCATTAAGGTACTCGTTCCCGTCGCTCTCCTCTGCAGTCGCTATGAATCCCCCACCACCACTTACGAAGCTGAGAATGCTATTGATTTCCGCCTGCTTGGGTGCATTTCCCTTCGGACACCCTGAGCTTGTGACTGAGCACCATCCGTTATTATAACCCTGCTGGGATATCTTGGCTCCCCAACTCCATCCAGCGCTTAGCATGACAACCACATCATAGCCGCTCAAATTAGAGGGAATTAACTCCTCCACCTCGACATGATACCCCTCGCTCGAAACGGCCGAAGGTCCATTCCAGCTTGCGGAAGCATAAGTTGTGAGTTCCTCATGGCCCCAGACAAATAGGACATCAGTCGAAGAAGGGGATTTCCAGCGGGTAACCCATCTCACGGAGTTGACTAGCAACTGATACAGCACGCCCTCGGAGCCCCAGCTGGGTACGAGCGCGTTTCCGGGTGCGTAGACAGCCCTTCCATCGTAGTATTCAACCGCAACAAGACCTGCGTAGATCTTTCCATTGTACTCGTATTCGGTAAGATTCGTGCCAGGAGGCCACTGGTCTATCCACTCATCCCATCCAAATGGGTGTCTCTCCCACGTGTTGTTCTGAAACCCACCCGCTCCTTCTCCGAGGAAATCGAGAGTGTCGCCCACCTTGGTCGTTCTGTCTGGCCCTGCGTATGCGACCGGTCCAAACTCCAGCTCACGATAGTCCAGGCATAGGTCATCCCAATAACCTTCCCCTCGACTGTTGGCGGACAGAGTGTCGCCGAGATCTCCCACGGATACTATCTTCGGTCCCGTCGAATCGCTCGTTGCATTATACCATCCATAGCTCGTTCCGTTGATGACGACCTCATAGATACCAGAGAACTTGAGAACGTTGGATTGAATTTGATACCATGTAGAAACGTTCAACTGCGCAATGTCCTTTGTCTCCCCAGTAAGGGCGCTGTGCGCTCCTAGAATATCGCCAGTTAGGACTAGGTGTACATCCATCGTCTTGATAACAACGAGCCAGTGATTGTCTGTTCCAGGAAAGAAGAAGCTCGTGGAGACTGTATACTCAAGAAGTGTCTCCCAATCCTCCACGTAGCCCGAATGAGCGAAGGCCCTCGCGACGGAGCCTCCATTGAGGTTGAGCGACTTGATGTGGAGGCTGTACGACCCGCTCACATACTGATCAGTCGAGACCTCCACCAGATTGCCGTAGTCGTTTGCGTTCCCGCCGTCTGTGTCGTCATAGGATACATACAGGTCATTCAAGTCACCATCATCAAAATCTTCACTCCACGTCACCAATGACCCCGATAATGATTGCTCAGCACTCTCTTGGTCTTGGACGAATGGTCCGGGAAACAAAGGACCTAGGAGCATCAGACACATGGCAATTGCGGCAAGCTTCAAATCCTCCCCTCCTCTCTTTTGGCCTATGTATGGTATGTTGAGAACATTATATATTGCTGTCGCCAGTCTAGCTAGAGAACGGTGACAGGGCTCTCCGCTGCGAGAACCAAGGGATTGCTGGTCGTAGCCGTCCCGTTTTCCGTCCTTCAACTAGTGACAGGAGCGATTTCCATGGTCACGCCCGCTCTGGCCATGGGCACGCCGATCGACGTTGTCATACTGTCCGTGGGACTCCCTGTCCTGCTGATAATGGGCCTCAAGAAGAGCCTCCAAGAAGCGGACATGCCTCCGCCTCCTGAAAGCTAGCGCTCTTCAACGAAGC
>JBHIBK010000282.1:0-2906 GCA_046759065.1 Thermoplasmata archaeon
CCCTCATCCTGACCTTCGCCCTCGTCTACTGGCCGCTCCGGAGGAGGGGATAGCGGTGGTCATAGAGGTCGCGCTGCGTTCGCTGGTGGTGGTTTTCCTGGCCATCTCCTTGGGGATCTTCGTCTTCCGACTGGCCGCCGATGTGCGCCGAGGAAGGAGGCTGAGCGGGGACTTTGGTCTGGCGTTCTCTGCTTTTGTCATGGCGTGGATCACCACGGAACTTATCGCCATCTTCGCCCCCGAATCCTGGATGGGGGCTGACCAGGTGCTCCACTTCGCCGTTCTCCTTGCTTTGGGGGTCTGGATGAACGTCCGTTGGCGCTGGGCCCTCCGCCGGGCCCTTGAGGTATCATGACCGATCATACCCTCCTGGTGGCCGTCCGACTCGGGATCGTTGCCGTCGGCTCTCTCAATTCTCTGTGGAGTCTGAGGCTTGCCCTACACTCTCATCTCCACCGCCCGACCTACCTCCTTCTCGCCCTCGGGTTCGGCCTACTGACCCTCGGCGCTGTGATAGAGGGCGTTCTTTTCGAGTTTGCGGGCTGGGACCTGGTGGCCGTCCACGCGGTGGAGGCCTTCATGAGCATAGCGGGTTTCACGGCCGTCCTCTTGTCGATCTTGCAGAGCCGCCTCTGAAGCCCCAGAATGTGACCGGTCCTACCCGGGAAGGCTGATGAGGGTCCTGGACGTGTCGAGTTGCATCTCAATGGGCTAGTGCATGGGCCAAAAGCGTGAGGAGGAATCCACCGAGAGCCCATCGAGCGACATCGACACGCCTCCCGCTCTGGCTCAGGAGCGGCCATAGTCCCACGAGGAGCAGTACGAGAAAGGCCCCGAATTCGACTAGAGCGAAGAAGATGGACATTGCCCAGAGCGATTCCTGAGGGGCAACAGGCACCCAGGCCGCCGTCGCCACCGTAGGGAGGCCTACGTAGAAGGTCACCGCAAAGATTCTCAACTTCCCTACGCGGGCCATGAGCATCAGAGCCACGATGACGCCACCCTCCAGGGCGCGATGGATGACCTGTAAAGCAATGGCGGCAGGTTGAAGTATCTCTTCTTCGGCCAACCAGCGGAGCGTCTCCGCAATCACGATTCCGTCCAATGCTGCATGTAACGCGAGGACGATCGCCACGAATAGGAGAACGGTGGTCCAATCCCGGTCCGTTCCTGATGGTTCTCGCAGCAGCAGGGAGACAGACCCGCCACCTAGGAGAAGTCCGACCACGGCCAGGAGGAGGGACGAAGGGAGGCCGTAGGCCAGCCTGACGGCCGGCTCCAAGAGTAGAGCATCCGTGGTGTCGTGGATTATGATGTAGAGGAATGCGCCCAAGAAGAACCCAGCCCAGGGGGCCGGCCGGGCTTGGAGGTTGCGGTCAAACAGGAAGAGGACGCAGCCGCTGAGACCGAGGACAGCTATGGCAAAGCCTACCTCAACCTCCAGAACCATGTTGCCCGGGGTGAAAACTCGGGGCGAGAGGTATAAACCCTTCCTGTAAGGGCCGGAGACATACGGGAAGGCAATCGCCAGAGTCCTCAGAGGACTTGACGCACTGGCGAGAATAATCTCGCAATTCCTCACTCGAATGGAGTTCCGAGAGTGCTCAGGAGGCATTGACGGGCGATGCAGACTCCGCTGGCGACGACGGTAGAGGGAGCTCGGACTCGTGTTTCTCAAGACACCTGCTCCACCAGGAAGCGGTAGACGGTGTAGACCATCAGGGGCATCATGGAGTAGATCATCCCGATGCCGAAGATCACCTCCTGGTCTCTGGGATACACCTCGTACACATGAAGCTCGAAGACCACCAGGACGACGGCTAGGAAGAGCATTGCGAGTTCGGCGACGATGAGGCTTCCGAGGCGGGTCCACTTGCTCATCTGACGAAGGCTGAAGCCGATGGCGCCCCCCGCCAGCACGAAGGAGAGATGCTCCACGATGTGGACGGACTCATCCAGGACGGCCAGGTTGAAGAAGTACGGGATGTGCCAGAAGACCACGAGGATGGCGGCGAAGAGAATGGAAGGCAGTCCCCCAGGGTTGGCCTGATGGTTGGCCACCAGGAGGGCCCGGGAGAACCCCTTCGCCCACCCGCAAGGACTCGTGGCTGCCATCCTCAGCAGGCGGTAGATGGCTATGCCTGAGACGAGGCTCAGGAGGAAGGCTAGGGCATGCTGAAGGTGGTGGAGCCCCTCATGCTGCTCCAACAATTCATCCAGGGGAGGAAGGATAACGACCAAGGCGAGGACTGCAGAGAGGCCCAGTAGGCCGCCCCATGCTCCGTAGCCGCCTTCTTGGAGGCGTCGCTTCATTCTCCCATCAGCCCCTCCCTTCGCCAGAGGGTTGCGTGTGCTTCTACTGCTGCTGGAACCACGCCCCCCACGGCGGCGATTGTCGACGGCATCCCCGCAGGGAGGTGGTACATACCAGGCCTAGACAGCTGCTCCAGAGGAGGGGCCAAGCATACAGGCTTCACCGAGTTTCACCCTGATTTGGTTCGGAACGAAGGTATGGCCTTCGGCAGTAGGCCAAGGGTCTTTCCCTGAGCGGCTGGAGTCACGGACACCATAACGGTCGTGAGGAGAAGGCCAACCGCCGTGGTAGCCACAAGCATTCTCCTAGGATTCATATATGCACGTTCCGACGATGTTGGAGGCCGATATGAACCTGATGCTTTGAGGTAACACCATGTCTGTTCGAAGAGCGTACCTGCATGAGACATTCTCGGCACCCTGTTGACGACCTTCCTGTTGGGCGTTTTCGTTCCCCGTTCCCTGAAAAGGGATAAGTATCGCCTGGCCCCTGGGGCTAAACGGCGAGGTTCAGATGGAGGACACCGTCAAGATCGGCATCATTCTGGCCATAATCGCCCTGGTCATGTTCGCCCTAGGCTTCTTCTTCGCAG
>JBHIBK010000283.1:0-2904 GCA_046759065.1 Thermoplasmata archaeon
CATGGTCACCTCGGCAGGCACCGAGAACGTGTTCGTCGAGTAGGGGGATCTGTCATCCGAAGTGGCCGACGCCGCCTGCGCACTACAGTTGCACGGGACAGGCACTGCTTACAAGAGAAACGTCCTAGTGGTCCTTCAGGAACGCAAGCTAGTCAGGGCGGTTGCAGGAGGCCTCTACGGGATTACACCACTCGGAAGTGAGGTGCTTCAGCGGATTCTGTAGACTCTGGCGAGGCTGCATGACCGAATACCTGAACGATCTGATTCGGCAGAGGAAGAGAGGGTGGGCACCGGCTTACGCAATGCAGAGTACTCTGAACTGGGCCAAGGCACTTAGCTTTGAGATTAGTCAGGAGCACAGCCCTATTGGAACCGAGCAGCTAGAGTCGCTTCAGATTCTCTTCAGCGACGCTGTGTCCCCTCGTAATCTATCCAACGTCCACCTGGGAGATGTCTTTGAGCCCCTCTTTCAAGCGCTGACGCTCAGCGTCTCGCTTACCTCGTTTGAATCTAGGGATGTTACGCAGCCTTGGACCTACCCGATGGCAGTTGTGGACTGGTACTATGCTAACTACTTCGCCTTTCGGTCGATGGTTGCCGCGTATGATTCCAGCCCCGCGGAGACTCACGCGAAGCTGCACAAGATCGTAACAATGGGAGGCTTGGGAGCCCAACTTCCGCATCCATTGAACATGGTCGCCACCTGGCAACAACACGAGGATTATCTTCCCGTCCTCCCTTCGTATCCTCAAGCTGATCCCTATAACATTGTGAGGAGGTTTGAGCCGAGTCGAGAGGTAGCACAAGGGATGCTTCTGCTGTATCTAAAAGGCACCGCCGGGTATCTCGTTGGAGACCTGAAGGACCGCGTGGGCAGCCAAGAAGGCTTCAAGGATTTCAGGACCAAGAAAGCCCGCGAAGTTCGGGATGCCTGGATCAAGAATCAGCTGGCGAGAGTCGGGTTTCTTCATTGTGCGTTCAGGTACCGCGGGAAGAGCAACTACCGCGACGCGACGTTCCTGACGTATGGAGACATGGACTCCCGATTTGATGGGTCGTTCGTTTGGAATCTGGCGCATACCGCTCGTTTTGCCTTCATGTGTGCTCTAACCTACGTTGAACGTCGCATCGGTCGGAGCCAAACCCGAGATTTCCTACGTGATGCCAGAGAGAACGTCCGGGGACTAGAGCTGATGAACTCGGATGAGGCCTTCTGGATCGACTTGATTTAAGCCAGGTATCTTCCATAGCAGGACCAGATCACGTCGGCCTGGTGAGGTACACAGGCTTACCTGGGTCGGAACTCTAGGATGGGTTACCAATGGGCAACCTCGAAGAGGACTGCAAGCGGACGTTGGAGTCCTTTCGCTCGCGTGCGGAAAAGATTGCAGAGGCCTCTTCACCGCCTCCATCTACCTCCGCTCCAGGAGCGGAGCTGGTAGCGGGGGGCGTTGGCAAAGTGGTCTCAGAATTCGTAAGGTCCCAAGGGCTTGATAGCCTCATTTCTGGGAAAACAGCGGGTTCTGCAGCTAGGAAATGGGTCAAACAGAGTGCGAAGGAACAGGCCCGCAAGGCCAAGGAGGCTTGGCATCAGAGCCAGCTCAAGGAGTTCAACCATCTCAGCCAGGAGGTCGAGACGTATCTTGGAACGATTTCCATGCCATCTCCGTCTCTCACACCCGAAGGGAATAGTCACCGATTGCTCAGGAAGCTGGGCAAGGTTCACCGGCTCAAGAGCCCTGACTCCAAAGCTAGAGGACTTGTCTCTGTCTTGGATGAGATCAGAGGCCTCGGGCCAATTCCAAACGATTCGATTCCCGTCTACCTAGCAGAAAAAGACGTGAAATCACGCGAGGAAGCCGTTCAGCTCGTGAGGACGCTGGAAGAAGAGTTGCGAAAACTGGTGAAGGAGAGGCTCTCTAGGGTAACGCCCAAGTAGTGGAGAGATCGGGTTCCGTCGCAAGTACGCAAGAGAGCGCAGAGGCGTCTGCAAAGGGAGGAGGAGATCTACCCCAGCGTGTCGGCACCAGAGGATCCCTTAGCATACGTGGGTTTCTCGGACTATGACGATATCATCCTTTACGGCAGCAACTGGGAGGATTGCTTTCAGGAAGTCTTCAAAGACAGCGGCTGGCTGTCCACAAAGCTGAGAGAGCTGGAACCCATCCGAAACACCTTGATGCACTCTCGCAAGCCCACAAGGCACGGCATCGAGAAATTACGGGTGAATTCTTCGGATCTACTGGGTAGAATCCGAACAGGGAGAGCTTAGCCCCTCCCGAAGGCAATCTTTCGAGGGAAGCCCCAAAGCTACCTCCATCCCGTCAAGCAGGTCGTAGATCTCTGCAAGAGAGGTGTCCGGAACATAGACCAGGATTCCCCCCACATCTGAAACCCGCACGGTTGGAGGGCGCTCCAACGTGTCCAGCAGCGGGGACGTGAAGGTCAGGACACGCCACTTGGCGGACGTTGCCTTTGCCGCTTGGAAAAGAGAAGAGAACGAAATCGATGGTGCCTTGATGTTAATCTCAGAGAGAGCCTCCCCCTCGAACGTGAAGCCCTCAAAGGTCGCCCGAGTCACTGTCCCTGGTGCTTCATGAACGTCACTTGATTCGACCCAGTAGAGAAGCGCGGAGAAGGCGTCGCGATCGAAACTCAAACGATCCGTTATCCCGGTCTCTCCGGTAAGAAGGAAGGAGACCAGCTCCGCCAGCTTGTCAGACTTCGATAAGGGATAGGATGAAAGCTAGACCATCTTTCGTGGGCAATTGATCCCGTACGATATACTTGGGCTCGGGTCGGTGAATACCCTTCTTGTGACTCGCTTTTTCCTCAATACTCTGCATGTTATGTCTATGATGCTTAAGAGCCTCGGCCGAGCCTCGGTTTCGTAGTTGGCAACCA
>JBHIBK010000284.1:0-2900 GCA_046759065.1 Thermoplasmata archaeon
CACCCAAGTTAAGATTCCATGCACTACCCCTGACGCTGGCGACGAAATCCCTCAAGTCTTGATCTCTAAACCGGCCATGCGGCCACAACTTCCCAATCATCAGAGCGTTTGCAACGAAGTCCTCGACTACTATTGGAGGAGGAGTTCCTGGCAGGCGATTGTCAGTGAGGACCTGTTCCGCGATGCTGTCAACAGTCCCCGTTATCACTCGATTGAAATCCAGTCCCCTAAGTCTTTGGTGCAGTGAGGGAGATATTCTGGCCTGAAGGAACGCCCGACGCAACATGTCGCCCCACCCTAGAATTCTGGATCTAAGCTCTCCAGCGGCTTTCTTCGTGAATGTCGTGACCAGAATTGCAGCCGGATCAACATCCTCGATGAAAATTAGCTTCAGCACGCGGAGTACAATGACTGTGGTCTTTCCACTGCCGGGCCCCGCGACGACAGAAAGGGACTGGGATGCGGGCGCCCCTATCGCGTCATTTTGCTCGGGGTTGCTGGCGGGGGTGATGTCGCGTTTGAGCGTGTCACGAACTGCGCGCTGGAAGTCGGAAAACTCGATCATGCGGAGGCCTTTCTCCCCTGCCCCTTTTCGATGAGCCATGCCTTGAGATCATGGAGACGCTTCCCGATTGTACCTGTTACCCAGGATACAGGGTAGGGCGCAAGAAGTGGCTCACTGAGCCGAAAAGCCTCACGGTAGTAGTTCGGGAGGTCGACGAGAATCCCTCCATACCGAGCGCTGTGAAGGGAGCTGGAAAGTCGGTCGCGAACAGATGGGGCGAGTCGGCGTGCGGTTTCGGAGTCCATCCTCTTGTCGTAGGGCTCAATGACACTATTCGAGCTTACTAGTCCGTATTCTGCTGACACGATGAGGACATCGACATTTCCCCGAAGCCGGCGGCGGAGGACGCGAAACGAGGGGCCGTCGTAGAGTTCTATCGCCCTTGCCTTCTCCAGCCTTCTTTTCCTCTTTGAGCAGGATGTAATCACCAAGTACCGCTGCTCCTCATGCATGAGGAAGCCCCGAGCCTATACGGCATTTAGCTCTTCCCTGAAGGCAAGGCTGACCTCTCAAGCAATCACATCAGCACGTGTATCTTTCAGGATATATAAGTCATTTGCTCACTTTCGACCAAAAGGGAGCACTAGTGCATTCCGCCTAATCGTGACCATGTCTGTCGGAAATCCCAGTAAGAAGTATGGATACTTATTTGTACGTCTGAATACATCCCCGCTCAGTGACTATGGTGGAGCGCAAGTCGAAGGTCACGCTCTCAATCGATACGATTCTGTACAAACGGTCTAGAGACCTGGCCCGGTCGACAGGGTCGACGATTTCCCACTTGGTTGAGCGATACCTGGAGTTCCTCGTCGAACGACGGGTCCATTGCTTCGTCTGTGGGGAGACATTCAGTTCATGGAATGCAATTCTCTGCCCGACCTGCGGCTGGCTGAAGTGTAGTGAGTGTGAAGCATGCCGATGTTCGGTTGGAGAAGAAGCAGCCCGGGTTGCGTTTCACTTTCGTCGCACGTTGGAAGGACTCGTGGGAGGTCGCCTGAAGTAACGAGACTGGGGGAGCCCATGAAATCTCTGGCAACTTTGCGAGAGACGAGGCAAGAAAACCAGACCCTCCCCATCTCAGAAATCTTCCATTCCTTGCAGGGTGAAGGGCCCAATGCAGGAGATCCCGCTACTTTCCTCAGGCTGGCGTTCTGCAACCTCAAGTGTACGTGGTGCGATTCAAAGTACACATGGGACTGGGAGCGGTTCAATCCAGAATCTGAGGTTCAGAGGTTATCCTTGACGGAGGTAGAGAGGGAGATCGAAGGATGGGGGTGCTCACACATAGTCGTTACAGGAGGAGAACCTCTTCTTCAGCAGACGGCGTTAGTCCCCCTCCTATCTCGTCTCGACGATAGCGGATACTTCATTGAGGTCGAGACCAACGGAACGATCGTCCCGTCCTCGCCTCTCTTAGACACAGTCGATCAATGGAATGTCTCTCCGAAGTTAAGCAACTCGGGGAATGCGGGGACGTCGCGTGACAAACCAGACGCTATCAGGATCTTCAGACGGTCCGAACGAGCATACTTCAAGTTCGTGATGGCAAGGCCATATGACATCGAGGAGGTCAAGGCCTTCCGGGAAGAATATGGTGTTGAAAGGGAAAGGATTGTCTTAATGCCAGAGGCGAGGACTCCAAGGGACCTTGGGGAAAGAGGCGTCTGGGTGGCAGAACTCTGCCGAAAGTACGGATTCCTGTTTACAACGAGGCTTCAGATTCAGTTGTGGGAGGGGCGAAGAGGATTTTAGACACTAAGAGGAACTCAAGGAATGTTCTGGGTATGTGTTTGCGACAGGGCAGCAGGCTGGCCTCTCTCCCTGCAGCGTCTTCCAGATTTTAAGGCTGGTATGGCGCGTCGCATTGAGATGGGCAAGAAATGCGCCGGCCAATCTAGCGTAGAGGTGGAGGGTTACATGGGATCGCATGGACTGGAGTACTTGGAGGAGCTTCTAGGGAGCAACCTCTCCGAGGTCCAGGTTGCCGAGTCTTGTGAGGTGGCAGCCTCCAATCGTTATGTTACAGTTTTCGGTGCTCAGATTCTGGCGCGACACCATCGTCAAATCACCTCGCGCTTCGGGACTACAACCCTGAACCTACTCCTGCAAGCTCTACATCCGAAAACTCGAAAGCGCACGCCACTGCGCGAGCTCCATTCGCGGAAATACTGAACGGCGCGCCTCCTCCCGCACCGGGAACAGGCGGGTAGTGGAATCGATGCAGTCGCGCGATCAAAGGTCCTCTGGCAGGCGTTGCAGTAGAACAGCTGGACGCGGGCACCGCTGACAAGGATCCGCTTTCCCCTTCTCCTCACCGTATGCACGTTTCGGCACT
>JBHIBK010000285.1:0-2897 GCA_046759065.1 Thermoplasmata archaeon
GGGCCGCAGATGAAGCGATTTTCCTCAAGATCAGGCGTTTATCCGGCGGGTAGATCTGACCAGCCGCTACGAGGATGGCCCCGGGGACTTCATACACCACCTTCTCCATGGCTTCGACAAGGTAGTTGAAGCCCTTCATGATCCGAATCGTCCCAGAGAAGAGAACCATCTTCATCTCGCCAGCACTCCTTGGACCTGTGGCCTTCAAGGCCTTAGGGAGCAACAGTCCGTCTGGCACAACAAAGATCCGCTGGGGATCCTCACCGTAGTGCCTGACAATGTTCTGCTTCACGGCCTCTGTTCTCGCAACTATCATCTCGGCATTCTCATACTCCAGCTTCTCCAACTGTGACACGGCCGCATAGTAGTCCAGTATCCTCCTGAATTCAGGCTCGTCCGGATACTCCTTCATCATGGTTTCCAGCGCGTAGGCGTACGTCGGGTTCAACGTCTGGAAGAGGTAGGGTGTATTCGGTAGGAAGAGGGAGCTAGTGTTGAAGCAATGAAGGACATCCCAATCGAGCCTCCGCGCCTTTTGGGCAAACCTGTTGCTGAAGGCCACGGAGTTCAGAAGAGCACCCCAGATACCAGCCGACTGCGTGTAAGGGTGGATAATGGTGTGAAC
This sequence comes from Thermoplasmata archaeon, assembly GCA_046759065.1. Lineage (GTDB taxonomy): Archaea > Thermoplasmatota > Thermoplasmata > RBG-16-68-12 > JAGMCJ01 > JAGMCJ01. The sequence continues at coordinate 626 of JBHIBK010000285.1, forward strand.
GTGAAGCCCTCGACTCCTCATCTTCGGTCCAGCACAATACAGCTTCACCTCACCGCCCTGCTGAGCCACTTCCTGAAAGAACTCGCGAGTTCTCTTCGAGAGTCCCGTGAACCTCCAGTCCAGCCTCCACGGCATCCCAGCTAGAATCCGCATGCAACTCACGTGTCTATCGCACGTTGCCACTTGATCCATCGGGTGAGAACTTATTTGCAGAAGCTGACTATCTGGTTGTGACACGCTCCATGGAAGCCCAGGAGGAAAACAAAAGCGTACACAGCGAAGCGAAGAGACGACGCTACCGGCCCCCCACGATAAAGGAGGTGTGGGACGAAAGCGTGGGGACTGTTGGCCTCTTCCTCCTAGAGATGTAGTCCTGTTCTATCACCCCAAACCGCTCTCCCCCTGAGGTACGCGGTTAACTACTCTGCCTCGTGAGATGACACGTTCCAGCACGAGTTGAAGCCTAGTGATGTCACGGGCGGTCTCTAAGCTCCATGAGAACCTGCTCCTGGTCGAGTCGATCTTCCAAGACATCCGGGCCAGTGCCGATAGCAGCGTCGATTTGACCTACTTCATGGAAAGGGCGATAATAAACAGGATCTTCCTTCAAGCCTATCGAGCTCTCGAGGATGTTGTAGCCGGGGACAACACTTACCTACGGGGATGGCGACGGCTCAGGGATACCTACTTCCAATATATCGCCAACCTGACTCGGTGGTTCAAGGAGTCAGAGGCTCTGGTCTCCCTGTTCAGCGATAACGGCGTTACTGTCATGCCCCTCAAGGGCCTGCTTCTGTCACACGCACATTATCCGGACAAGTTCCTTCGCTTCTCCCACGACATGGACTTCATGTTCCAGGATGAGGAGGATCGGGCAGATGCCGGGAAACTCCTCAAGGCCAGGGGCTATCGGGTACTTTGGATTCGACCTAAGGCGATCCACTACGTGAGGCACATCGGGCGAACCTCACTACACTGCGACGCTCACGTCTTCGCCGAAAGCATCTCCCCCGCCTACGAGTACCCAAAGCTGGATGGCATCTGGGAGGAGGCGTCAAAGGGGACCATTGGTGACGCTGATGTCCTCTTCCCAAGGCCTGAGCATTCCTTCCTGATCCTGTGTCTCCACGCCTCCTCCAACGGCATTTTCTCCCTACGCGATCTCTCCGACGCTTACCACATCCTGCGGGGAGACTTCGACTGGGAGATCATAGAGAAGCACGCGGAGATCGCTGGGTGGAGGCACATCCTTCACCTGCCTCTCGGGATCGTGTCTGTGATCGAAACGACGCTCTCAGACGAGACATCGGTGCCGAGTAGCACATTGAAAGCTGTTGGGAGAGGCTCTCCCGAGACAGATTACAATCGCATGCTACAGGTCCTGGAACAGCGGAAGTGGGGCTTCCCCGTTTCTGCGTCATCCCTGCCCTTCCCGTATCTAGTGCTGAACTCGACGCACCTTCTCAGGTCGTTGGCACCTAAGTCGCGAGAGCCGGCTGTCCTTCCATTCAGGAACGTTCTTAGAGCTGCATGTGAGATCTACCTGTGCCTTGCTCGTGTCGGCCCTGACTACGGCAACCAGTACGGCCTCATATGCATGAGGAATTGGCTGCGAACCTACATACCAACCTTCCCACAGAACCTGGTCCACCGACCTATGTCACGTGGACGAGGTTGAGACGGACCAGCTCCTTTAGAAACCTGCGCACGTCTCTGTCGACGGCATCCGGCGTTGCGAACCTAGCTGTTAGCTCACCTGAAATTTGACGGACCGTACGCGTTCCATCGCAGAGTTTCCAGATCTCTTGTCCAACCTCGTTGACTTCAAACAGCTTGCCCAACGCTGAGTGGAACAGGAGCATCTCGTGCTCGCCGAAACGTTCCACTACATCCCTGTTCCGAGACGGCACGCTCAGCTCTCGGAGAATCGGTGCCATGGAAAGAAAGACTTTGGCATCGTGAGATAAGCGCAACCAGTCTGATGATGTTTCACAGAAGACTACCCTTTTTTCATGCGCTGATCAATGAGACCCTGATGATCAGGGTTGGATTAGTTGGGTGTGGGTGGGTGTCCGAGGCTCACATGACTGTGTACTCGCTCCTACCTGAAGCTCAGGTCGCGGGGGTAGCTGACGTCGTGCCAGAGAAGGCCAGAGCTGTTGCGCGGAGATTCAATGTCGAGAAGACATTCCCACACCATCAAGGTCTCTTCGCCTCTGAGGAACTCGACCTAGTTGATATCTGCACACCCACTCCGACTCACGCCGAGATC
>JBHIBK010000286.1:0-2892 GCA_046759065.1 Thermoplasmata archaeon
CAAACACATGGGTGGTCGAAAGTCCCTGCAAGAGGATTGCCGCGCGGTAGAAGGCGTTGCGAGGGCCGCGCACCCGGGAATGTGCGTGAACGACGAAGTCTAGGTTGCCGCGGAACATGACCGCGTGGGGTTCGCCAGAGTCTCTCACCAAGACGCGGTTCATCTCTACGATCTCGTCCGCCATGAGGAACCGCATGGCGTAGCTCCTCGCTCGACCGACGCGGACAGTCCAACCCCCCTTGGCCTTCCGAAGGTACGCGACGTGGGTCTTTCGCACTTCCTTGGCGAACCGCTCGGCCTCCCTCCGTCGGCGGTAACGGAAGCTGTCTCCCGGCTTCCACATCGGGGGACGGATGAGCTTCGGGCCTTTGGCGGTTTCGGGGGGAGGGTTCGCCGAAAGTGGCGATGCCTGTGCTCAGGACCTGGGCAGTGGCCTGCTTATTCCGGACATTCCGTCGGGCCAAAGGGATCCGAAGGTATCGGACGACGACGAAAGGCAGTGCAATAGCCCAGGGTAACGGGCTCCACGGAGCCCTCTGCCGCTTTCCTTTAGGGTCTCGGATGCGTCTCCAAGAGCATCATACCGTCAGGGGACGTTCCCCTTCCCCGGGGAGGAGGCCCTGGCCTTCCCCGATGTCCTCCGGAAGAGAGGTCTACTTCGCCTCAGGACGCTCTTCAGATTGCCCGCCGTCCTGAAGACCCTCCCCCGCTTCAAGCGCTTTCTCATGGCCTTCGTCGCCGCCGGGATTTCCCTGCGGATTGCCATCTCGCCTATGGGGGCCGCCGTGGGGGACGGTGCTGCCATCCCCATGGTCGGCTGGTCCTTCCTGTGACACGAAGGCGACGGTACCCAGGGCCACGAGGCCAAGACAACGCTCGAGTGGAGGTGATGGAGGAGGTTCAACCTCAGGGCCAAGAGCCATGATCTGAGCTTCTTGGGACAAGGATTCGGGTCAGTTTAGGCAGGGGCCGAACCGAAGAGGGAAGTTGGAACGGCCCTGGTCGATGTCCACAGAACTTGAGGGCTATTCAATTCTACGGAAACGAATCCTCCTCATCCTTGCGGGATCGAGGATGCAGAGGCCGCCTCCAAGAGCTTTGAAGCGTTCATCGGCGGCCACCAGTTCGAGTAACCCCGGACAGACACCCCGATCCCATCCTCGGGGGCCTTCACCTTGATCTGGAGCGGCCACGGCGGAGGGCCGCCAATCGTTGGGATGTAACGATTCACCAGAAATAAGGAAAGAGTTGACTCCTGGTGTGGGAAGCCAACTTGTTTAGATCCGCTACGCTACCTCGGTTCCCTAGGAGTCGTTGCAGAGACCGTCCGGCGAGCTCGTATCGCAAGTGTTGCCCTCCCAGATGGTGCCGTCACCCAAGTCGTACAGGTCGAAGCTTCCGCTTTCTGACACCACGTTCTCTTCCATCTTGGCCGCGTCTACCGTGCCATCCAGGTAGCTCCAGACTAGGATGCCTAGGACTCCCGCCCCATCCACCACGTTCTTCTCCACCTTCACATCGTTGAAGGATGCGGAGGCGGCGTCGATGGGGTCGAAGGGAGGCAAGGGCTGGCTGGCCAGTGCCAGCACGTATATACCCGCGTAGCCGGAGTCGGAGATATCGTTGTCCTCCACCACAACGTCACTCACCGTAACGAGCCCACTATCAGGAACGGTGTTGCGGGCCTGGATCACAATTCCGGCGAACCCGCTCCCGGTCACCGTGTTCTTCTCGATCTTGCACTCGTTGCAGTTGGTGAGCTCGATACCGACGAAACCGTTGTCGGCAACCGTATTGTCCTCGACCTTCCAGTTTTCGTGGATGAAACCGCCTTCGCTGCCCACGAGAACGCCGTTCCACGCGTTGTGGAGCAGGACGTTGCCGCTAACGGTGATATCAGATGTCGAGACATCCCAAGTAGAGATGGCACTGCCTCTAGGTCCATGGTAGTGTCTGATTTCAAGGTTCTCTATCGTCACGTCATCGACACCGTCGACCAGACGTATGCCGAAATTGGTATCCAGCGTTGTGCCTGAATCTGCCGTTCCTGTCCCATCCAGTATGGCGGTTCCAGCACCTCTCAACGTGATGCCAGAGTCCGCAGAGTCGAGAGTCACGGATTGGTGGAATTCGCCGCTCAGGCAAATTGCGCCCTCAGGGTTAGCGTCAACGGCCGCTTGGATTGAATCGGGAGCGGTCACGGTTACGGTGCAGTCGCTTGCTCTTGCCGGTGCGGCTATCGCTGCCATGCTTATCAGGAACACTGCGACAAGGAAGCTGACTGATATTGCTCGCATCTTTCCTTCTTCCATGTAGTTTTCACCTCCTCCCCGTGACAGGGCCTTGGGTATTGTATGTCACGGCGCCCCTCCTCGGCGCTCTTGGCGGTCCCGGTGCATGAACTGCCTGGGTCCGTTCAGTGACATGGGCATTGAGACCATGACCAAACCCTTTTCCAGTAGGCGAATCAGGACCCTCATGGAATTCATGAAGAAGTGCCATGTAAGCCATGGAGCTCCGCGAAACGCTCCTCTTGTCGCTGAGCAATCCCGCGCTGTACTATGAAGGGCCTGCAAGGGACACACCACTCCTCCCCCAAAGCGAGGATATGACCTGATGAATCATTACGCTAATAATCTTTACTAAAGATAATCTGAAGAATCCTAAGAAGATTAGAACGACGTTCTCCATTCACTAGCTGATCTGGCAAGGAGATTATGATCTCTGATAATCACTGGGCGCAATTGGGCAGCTTTACAGAATTCCGTTCTCTATCTGGAGGATGTCGTCTCGAATCGGGAATGTCAAAGCCACGAGGGGCTGTCGAATTACTGGGAATTGTAGTATACGTCCCTGCTCCGAGATTAGGCGGGGAATCAAGACGTGAAAAAC
>JBHIBK010000287.1:0-2886 GCA_046759065.1 Thermoplasmata archaeon
TTGCGAGTTAAAAGGTGTCGGTTCTGTGCTGGCGGTTTGAGGGAGGTGGCGGCGGAGGGGGCCTTCTACCTCTTAGCGAGGTCGTCTCAGGGCTCTGAAACTCCTGTCTCGCTTATCACGATCCTTTCCTTGGTCTGTAGCTGTTCGAGGCTCTCCGATATGAATCGTTCGACCGTTTGGGTTACTCTTTCTGCTGTAGCCGGGGGTGGGCTTCGACGACGATGATCTTAGCCTTCTTTCGGAGTTCTTCTTTGAATTTGAGGAAGTCTTTGTCCAGCGTTATGATCACTCTGTCTTCTCTCAGGGCGTATTCTGCGAGCTCGCTGTTTCTTGCGCCAGCGACGTAGTCTTCTATGACGGTCTTGACGTCGTGTCCCTCTCTTTCTAGGATTTCTCTTACGATGATGGGGACGTTCTCGTCCAAGAGGATCCTGTGGGGAGTCAACGTCTAGAAGGTCTTGATCTTGTCGTAGTTCACGGTTTCATGGACGGTTCTCGCGAGCCTTGCGAGGCCCTTAATGACCCCGGTGGAGAGGTGGGGGTAATACTTCTCCGCGATCTCTTCTGGGGAGACGCCTGCGTCCAGAAGCTCTAGGACGAGGCTCACGGGCACCCTCGTTCCCTTGATGGTTGGCTTGCCCCCCAGTATCTCGGCGTCAGATTCTATGGTGAGGCTCTCTATCTTCCGGACTCTCAAGGCCGTCTACCTCTGGCATTGAGTGGGTGGCTCCTCATGTTAATGTTTCATTCGGTTTTCAGGAGACATCCGCGGCCTCTGTCTATGGGGTCGGGGATCAGTGGCGTTCGGCAGTCCTTTCTCCTCGACGGTGGGGAACTTTGACATAGGCTTCTTCTCCGTATCGTGATGGTTTCTGGGCGGTGCTCGGCCTTGGTTGGTCTGAGGGAGGTGGCGGGGGTTCGGATCTGTGGGTTGGCCGCGGATGAGGAGGATGGCGTAGGCTAGGTAGAAGGCTATGAAGAGGGCGTAGCCGAGGGTGTTGTGGATCGACTCTGTCTTGGGGATGTCGGAGTGTGGGTGATCGCCCTTTTCTGCCTCTGGCGGTGCTTGGTGGGGGCATCAGGAACCCACGGCGTAGATGGTCACGTCGAGTCTCTCGAAGTCCCTGTCCTGGGTCAGGATCTCGGTGACTCCTCGTTTTCTCATGTCGATGTAGATCAGGGCGTCTCCGATGTCGACGTCTTTCCCGGCCATCGTGGAGTAGGCTTGTTTCAGGTCTGAGGGGGAGACCTCGAGGGGGGGAGTGGAGATGTCTAGGCGCTCTAAGAGTTCAGGGAGGCGTGTCTTCACCTGGTGTAGGAGGGTGATCCTCTCCTCGTCCTCTGTGAACTGGGTCTCCTCCTCGCAGACCTTTACTACTTCGTAGAGGACGATTGGGTTCGTGGTCAGCTTCTTTCCTTGCTCGACCGCGTGCTTCAGTGTCGTCTCGGAGAGGAAGAAGGCGTTGGTGTCGACGAGGAGGGTCACCGTGCGCCGCCTTCTTCTCTGAGGATCCCTGCGCTGATTCTCCGTTCGATGTCCTCTGGGGTGATGGTTGAGAGGCCGCTGCGTTTTACGAGGCTGAACCACTTCTCCAAGGCCTTCAGCTTCGCTTCCTTGTTCACTTCGTGGGCCTTTTCCGCTACCTTCTTGGCTGTTTCCGCGTCTGTCGTTATGATTATGACTTTTCCTGTGTCTGCTAGGAACATCGTTTCCCCCGGCTGCCTTGGAAGGGTCATCCTTCGTCTGGAGTCGAGCTTTCTCCTGAGGATCCTGGGTCCCATCGGTTGCTGCCCATAGGCTCTGTGGGATCCGTCCCTAAAAAGTTTCCCACTGGATGTCGGGGATGGTGTGGTGGTTTTCTGGGCTGGGGCTATGTGGTTAGGTTGCGGATGAGGAGGATGCTGTAGATCGGGTATAAGGTGATGAAGGTGGTCTAGGCCACCGGGGTCTGGGGAGGGATGGGTGGGATGGTTAGACCTGTCGTGCCCTTGTCAGAGAGTCTTTGGAGGTTTTGTAGGTCGTTTCTCCATTTCTCCAGCAGTGTGGGGCTGGCTCCGTCGATGCCCAAGATTTTCATAGCCAGGGTGGTTAGTCTTCGAGGAAGATCTATCGTAGTGCGTGGTGTTGGTTGATCTGGGTGAGGCGGCCTCAGGAGATCTTGAGGGGTCTAAGCCTCTCGATGCGTACGTCTTCTGGGAGAAGGATCTCCAGTCCGAGTACCTCCCCGTGCCCGTCTAGGTCTAGAAAGAGGGAATCCGATACTGCTTCGGTGGACGCGACCTTACCAGGTTTGACCCTGACGTACAGAGCCCTTGCCTTCTCATCGTACTCTACGGAACCCAATCCTCCTCAGCCTCCCGTCATCAGGCGATAGGCACTTATGACCAATAACTCCTCGTCGCCTTCAAAAACGACCACCAGCCACTTCTCATTCACCTTGCCGCAGCTGGCTCGTCTCCCGAACGTTGTTTCCACCGACTCTGCAGGCTCCTCCAAGACATGTATGACTTGCCGCCTCTGAATACCCCTCTGCTCCATCCTCTTCATAGCGTGGGAGGTCCATCTGACCCTGAAGGCAGATCCCAAGGCCCATCTCGACTAGAGAGTGGCGCGGGCTATCTTAAGGCAGGTGGAGGATTGGTTCTTGTCCGGAGTGTTGGAGATTCTTTCTTCATCGCGGGGAAAGTTTGATATAGGTTTCTCCTCTGTATCGTGGTAGCTTCCGGTGTCGCGTCTTGGTTGGTCTGAGGGAGGTGGCGGCGGCTGGAGATCACGGCGGGCTAGGTCTCGTACACCGCCCGGAGGTAGTGGTTCTCGCAGTATCCCTCGTGGGGTGGCTTTAAGTATACCGCAGTATACTCGCTCATCTGGGATGAAGTCCACGG
>JBHIBK010000288.1:0-2855 GCA_046759065.1 Thermoplasmata archaeon
ATTTCACGATGTTCGAGATGATGGCCCACCATGTCTTCAATCGCAAGGGCAAGCACGTCTATTTCAAAGAGAGGACGGTGGAGGTCTGCCATCGGTTTCTCACAGAGGACCTGGGCATTGCGCCGGGCGACGTGAGGTATGCCGAAGCCTGGTGGGAGGGCGGCGGCAACTCCGGACCCTGCTTCGAGGTCCTCCTGGGCGGGGCGGAGCTTGCCACGCTCGTCTTCATGGTCTACAGGGACGAGAACGGGAAGCGCATCCCCTTGGACACGAAGGTCGTCGACACCGGATACGGTCTGGAGAGGCTCGCATGGGTCTCACAGGGGACGCCTTCCGCCTACGAGGCGACGTTCGGTCCCCTCCTCGATTCTATCGCGGCGGAGGCGGGGATAGAGCCGGACCCGAAGTTGATGGGGGAGTACAGCAAGCTGGCGGGGACGCTGAAGGCGGAGCGTGGTCTCGACATAACCGAGCTGCGAAAGGAGACCGCCAAGCGCTTGGTCATACCCTACGACGAGCTCATCCAGCACGTGCAGCCGATGGAGCACCTCTACGCGCTCTGCGACCACACGAGGGCCCTTGTCTTCATCATCAATGACGGGGTGGTCCCATCGAATGTGAAGGAGGGCTATTTCGCTCGGTTGCTCGTGAGGAAGGGCATGAGGGCGATCGACTCCCTCGATCTGGACCTCTCGCTCGCGGACGTGGTCAGCATGCAGATAGACCAGCTGAGAAGCGACTTCCCCGAGCTGGCTGAGAATCGGAACGGGATACTGAAGCTCATCGACATCGAGAGGAAGAAGTACAACGAGACTCTTTCCAAAGGGAGGAACATAGTCACGAACATGGAGAAGGACCTCGCCGCGAAGGGGGGCAAGATCGGAACGAAAGAACTCGTGGAACTCTACGATTCCCACGGTCTGAGCCCCGATGTCGTCGGCGAGTTCACATCCTCGGAGATCGAGATTCCGGAGAACTTCTATGCGGAGGTCGCTGCCCGCCACGAAAGCGTTGCGCCTGCGGAGGAAGTCACCGTTTCGCTTCCCGACGGTCTTCCGGAGACGAGGACCCGCTACTACGAGAACAAGAGGAAGCAGCGGTTTCGAGCGAAGGTGGTGGAGGTTCTGAAGAACGCGATAGTCCTCGATCAGACGTACTTCTATCCCGAGGGGGGCGGGCAGGAAGGTGACACCGGGGAAATCGGCGACACCCAGATTGTGGATGTCCAGGCGGCGGGCAATGTGGTCCTGCACCACTTCAAGGGGAAGACGGACCTGAGGAAGGGCAGGACGGTGATGTGCTCCATTGACTGGGAGAGGCGGCAGAGCCTTATGCGCCATCACACGGCGACGCACATAGTCAACGGTGCTGCCCGCGAGGTCCTGGGATGGCACGTTTGGCAGGCGGGGGCGCACAAAAGCGAGGACATATCCCGCCTGGATATCACGCACTATCAGAACCTCAGCCGAGAAGAGTTCGAGAGGATCGAGAGGCTTGCCAATCAGGCAGTTCTCGACGACCTCAAGGTCACCACGAAGTACATGGGCAGGGACGGAGCCGAGAGGAAATACGGGTTCAGGCTCTATCAGGGAGGATGCGTTCCCGGCGGGAAGATAAGGGTCGTGGACGTGGCGGGCTTCGATGTGGAGGCCTGCGGCGGGCTTCACTGCACGCGCACGAGTGAGGTCGGCTTCATCAAGCTGATTCGGACGAGGAGGATACAGGACGGCGTTCTGCGCCTCGAGTTCGCGGCGGGAAAGGCAGCGGTCGACTTCGCCATGGAGCAGGCCAAGACGATACAGGAGGTGAGCGGCATGCTCAACGTCCCGCCAGAGAACCTGAAGAAGGGCATCAGCAAGCTCCTAAAGGAATGGAAAGCGTCCCGGAAGGAGCTGGAGAAGCTGAGGGACTTCCGAGCGGCTGGCGACATTGACACGCTTCTGGAAAGGAGCGAGAAGATGGGCGAGATTAGGGTTGTCACTCACATGACGAGGGGCGGACCCAACGAACTGATGGCACTGGCGAAGCAACTTATATCTAGGAGAAACGTCGTTGCTATTCTCGGATCCAAGAATGGGAAGGCAAGCATCTTGATAGGAAGGAGTCCTGAGGTCGACTTGGATTGTGGTCCCATCGCAAAAGAGGCTAGTCAGCTCATTGGCGGAAGCGGCGGGGGGAAGCCTGATTTCGCCCAAGGAGGCGGTCCTGAATCCGAGCATCTCGAGGAAGCGATTGAGGTCACCAGGGAAAAAGTGAAAGCCATTTTTGCCAAGGCAGGTGGAAAGAGCTAAAATGAGTTTGTCGCGCTTAAGGCAACGAATCGAGGAGACAAGCGAGATAACAGATCTCGGCTCGACATCGAGAAGGTATTTTGTACTGGGAGCCTTCGATGGAACGCTCATCGTTCTTGGAGTTGTCCTTGGCGCCTATGCCGCAGGTGCTGGCGCAGAGCATATGGAGATAGTTCTCTATGCAGGGCTGTCTGCAGCGGTCGCCCTTTCCGTCTCTAGCGCCGTTGGGGCTTATGAAGCCGAGCGCGTAGAGAAGCTTCTCTCAAAAGCGGGCATCGAAAAGGCGCTACTGACTAATGTGAGTGAGGAACACGCCGAGGCGTACAGGTTCGCCGCCTTCATTAGCGCACTTGTTCACAGCATCGCTCCACTGATTGCGGCAACGGTACCCCTTCTTCCATTTGTTCTCATCTCAGATTTGGGACTGGCCACTCTCGTTTCCGTTGTGTTGACCCTTAGCGTGCTCTTCATCATGGGCGCATATCTGGGTAACCTGGTGAAAGAGAAGATATTCATGACCGGCATGCGATTCGTTCTCGCGGGTCTGGCAACAGCTGTACTCCT
>JBHIBK010000289.1:0-2853 GCA_046759065.1 Thermoplasmata archaeon
AAGAAGGGGAATTGGACACACAAGACCAACTTGTGGCAGGACTATCTAGTGTGGCTCTTGTCGCCCTGGCGGCTTGCGCCATCGTGTGCTTCAATCTCCGTCTTCGAAAAAGGCGCCCTCCTGGCGGGCGCCTTCCCAGGTACAGGTAGGTACGTGCCCACAGTGGCCCGGGCGCCACGAACGTACGTGACCTTCGGATACTTCGGACGAGAAGAGTTGCTGGCTATCTTCCGGAAGCTTCTTCTCTCAAGCGAAGAAAGCCGAGGTATATCGTCGAAAGGTGACGGTGAGCGATCTCAAGAGGTGCTGGACATTGCGGGGCCCCTCTCTGGCTAGTTGCGATCGAGGGGGGCAAGACTAATACGCCTGTCCTTTCTTGGGTATAGCTGGAATGAAGAAGAATCAACACCTGCTATTCAACCCAGAGATCCTAGAATCGTATGTCGATGAGATGCGGAGAACTGCTCCTGCCAATCTGTCCCGGATTGCTGAGTCCCTACAGGGCTGGGTTGAATACGTCAAGAGAGGGTCCAGTTTAAGCGAGTTAGCTCTGGAACAAGCCTTCAACCAGATATTCTTCATCGAAATACTCGGCTATTCTCAGCCGCCTGGCCACCAGGGATACTTCAACTTCCTCCCGAAGACATATGCTCTCGGCGGCGAGGGCTTTCCCGATTTCCTTCTGGGGAGATTCAAGCTTACAGAGGGTGGCAATCTCGAAAAGGACATCCGCCTGGCCGTTGGAGAACTGAAATCACCCGGAGCTGATCTTGATCGAATCGATCCTGCCAGGATGAAGAGTCCCGTCGAGCAAGCCTTCGGTTATGCACTGAGGAATGGTCTCCATCTTAGGTGGGTCATTGTCTCGAATATGCAGGAAATCCGATTGTACCACCACACTAGCATCGATCACTTCGAGGCATGGCGCATCCGAGACTTCACGGATGGCGACAAACTAACCGATGGTTTTTGGACCTTCTATTACCTACTTCAGCGAGACTGCCTCTTGGGATGGCCAGAGCCCTCCCGCCTAGAAAACCTTCTTAGATCAAGCCTCTCACAGCGACTGAAGCTGACGGAGGACTTCTATGACTACTACCGGAGAATCGTTCATGACACCTATCTTGAGATGGCAAGGCACCTTCCTGAATTGGCTGGAACTCCGAAAGGTAGGGGTGACCTTGTAAGAGCAAGTCAGCTCCTTATCCATCGAGGCCTCGTCACTTGTTATTTCTCGGATCACCCAGCAGAACTGCTGGCTTCGAGGGCATTAGATAGGGTTGTTGAGTCAGCGCTAACGCTGCCTAGTCTATCGCAGACGCGCGTATATGACGCCGTAAAGGACTTCTTCGCGTGTCTGGACAAAGGGAGCCCCGACCACTATCCTCTTCCCGTCTATGGGTATGACGGAGGTCTGTTCAAAGACCATCCCATCATAGATTCAATTGATCTTCCCGACTCGCTCTTCACGAACGCATATCAGATTGGTGAACGTCGCGTCGATGGGATTTTTGGGTTCAGAGTTTTCGATTTCCATGCCGATCTTAATGAACACTTGCTTGGCAGAATTTTCGAGGAGAGCGTCGGGGACATGGAATCCATTCATGAGGCCCTCGAAACCACGATGGACCCTATGGATGGACTCGAGCGCAGACGTAGCTATGGGCTCTTCTATACAAGAGAAGGACTGGCCAGCTTCCTCGCCGAGAGGGCCCTCGAGGACATTCTGTCTGAGGCGAGAGCAAAGACACTCTCCGATTCGTTTGGGACGGCCAATGTTGGTGAATTGGCACCTGACGAAGAGATTGAGTTTCTGCGGAGATACCTAGGGAAGATTCTCGACCTAAGGATTGTGGACCTAGCCTGCGGCTCAGGCGCGTTCCTCGTCTCTTGCTACCGGAAGTTGAGTCGAGAGGCGCAGAGAGTGCATTCCAAGCTGAATACGCTAAGAGAAGGTCAGTTCAGGCTTGAGGACTTTGCGGAATTCGAATCTGAATTGCTTAGGAAATGCATCTATGGCAATGACCTGATGCCCGAGGCGGTCGAAATATCTCGACTAGCTCTGTGGATCGCTTCAGCTAGAAGGAACATGAAGCTCGGAGGACTGGAACAGAACTTTTCTTCTGCCGACGCCATTGCTGACCTCATCCCCCTCCCCAACACAGCCCGGGATAGACATGGGTTTCCACAGGTGGATCTTGTTATCGGCAATCCACCATGGGGCGGGGAAGTGGCAGAATCCTCGCGAGAATTCGTTCAGGAATTGTACCCGGATTTGGACGTTGAGCACCTGGATTCCTACGAACTCTTCCTCTTGGTGGCTCTGAAGTATCTCAAGCAGGGAGGTCGGCTTGCTTACGTACTTCCTCACACGTTCCTGTACCCCGAGCATACTACTGTGCGACGGTTTCTCCTCGAAGGGCTACTGTTCGAACGGTTTCACTATTTAGGTGCCGACTGGTTCGGGCCCAAGATAAGAATGAATACCACAGTTGTCCAGATGCAGAACAGGTCCCCAGAACCTGAAGCTCGCTTCAGCAGCATGACCTTGGTCGACGAAGACCGTCGAAAGGCAATAAGAGGCGAGGCAAGCCTTGCCCAACTTGAGGAGGCCTACTCGTTCCCGATTCCTCAAGACCGGTGCTCGAGGTCAGGCAACCTTGAGCCTTTTCGATACGTGCAAGATGACGAGGTCATGGCCAGGATGCAGAGTCACTCCATTCCACTAGGAGTCGTCTGCAAGTCTGATCGTGGCGTCGAGCTCGGAAAGGAAGGGCACATCATCCAATGCCCTTCATGCGGATCGTGGGATTCGCCTCAACGAAAGAAACGTGGGGGCGGATATATGGGGAA
>JBHIBK010000290.1:0-2843 GCA_046759065.1 Thermoplasmata archaeon
AGATGTTTCGGACGACACTTTCACCATCCTGCGGGCGGGAGGAGACAGTCAAGGACCGATCACAATACCTGGAAGCGTGGTCTCTGCACCGAACCCGGTCGAGAGGTACTTCTCGGTGACTTTCACGGCGACGGTGGATGACATAAGGTACGGGAACTCCATCATACAGGCGGCGGAGTTCTACATCGACATTACTGGACCGAGCGGCGGCGGGACCGCGATGAACCCCGTGGACGTATTCGACACCGCCCTTGAGCAGGTCACATGGACCGGTTCCGCTGACTGGTCACCAGGAACGCACTGCGTCTTCGTTCACGGACAGGATGTGGCGAACAACTGGGGTCCGTCGTGGGAATCGAGATGCTTCGAGATTCTCGGCAGGATTGTGCAACCACCCTCGAACTTCGTGGCTGAGCTGACAGGACCCATCCACGAGGACGTAACGCTGGCCTGGACGCTCTCACCTGATGATCCCCTGGATGTGGATCACTACTCAATATACTACGGAACCAGCTTCGACCCGACGGCGGCGAGCTACGCCTTCCTCACGACGGTGCCCAAGCTGACGAACGTGTCTGTGCACGCCGGGGCCGGGCTTGGCGGTTCCATCTACTACGCGATCTACTCCAACGGAACCGGCGGAGACGTGACGATGGCATCGCAGCAGGCCGGGAAGTTTACGAAATCGCTCTCGGCGGGCGTACAGCTGGTCTCCGTACCGATAACCCCATCGGATGCGTCTGTGGCAAAGGTCTTTCAGACACTGACATTCGACAAGGTGTGGAGCTTTGATCCCTCTGGCAGCGATTGGCAGACGTATATGGCATTCAAGCCCTACGGCGGGGACCTCACCACGGTCTCATTGGCAAGGGGATATTGGGTGGACGTGCTTCAGGCGAGCGACTTCGTCGTCGCCGGCTGGGTGCAGACCCGTGTGGACGTCCAGCTCATGGCACCTTGGACGCTGGCGGGCTACCCCTCGCTGACAGGCTCAATGACCGTTGGAGAACTCAAGGCGGCATCGGGGGCGATCAAGGTGGAGGGCTTCTCCGCAGCCGTACCGTACTTCCTTCAGGAGCTAGCCGATTCGTACGTACTGACCGCCGGAGAGGCGTACTGGATAGGAAACGCCGATTACCTTTGGCCGATATTCGTCTAGACAAGCTCTTATACGTGGCTTAAACTAAGCAAAAGTGAATACCATGACATGCAGAAGCAGAGTCCCTGCAATACTGCTATCCGTGGCCTTCCTTCTGACGATAATCCCGCTGGACAACAGCTCGACGAGAGGAGATCTAGTCGATGTCAGCATCTCGATATCCTCCGCCCGACAGCAGGCTCTCGCCTCGCACCACGTGATCGAGGAATATGAGAGCTTCGTCTTGGCCAGCATTACGGAGGATGAGGTGGGGAGGCTCACCGCTCGAGGCTTTGACGTGCAGACGGTGGACCTTCACCGGATAGGCGTTCGCGGCTTGTCCTTCGACAGCAGGAACGGAGAGCCTCTGATTCCAGATGAGCTCAGGATATCGGGTTATCCAGCAGGGGCGGATGGTTACTACATCGTTCAGTTTCGCGGGCCCGTGAAAGCGAAGTGGAAGGCATCACTCCTTCAGGCGGGCGCTGAGATTGTGAGCTACGTTCCCTCGAACGCGTTCCTCGTCCGACTGCATCCGGGAACTTCATCGGCGCTCGATGGCGTTCAGGCGGTGCAGTGGGTGGGGCTGTTCCAGCCCGCGTACAAGGTCAGCCCTGAGCTATTATCCTTGAGCGGGACGTTCGAGGCCGAGATAATCACATTCCATCCAGAGGGTGTCCGCTCCGTCATCGGTGTCCTCCCGCAGGAGTCATTGCTCTTCTCCTACGAGGGAAAGGACTTCGGGAGGGTGGACGCCCGCATGGACCACGACCAGCTCATGAGGGTCGCGAACCTGGTCGACGTGCATTTCATCCAAACGCGTGAGGTCCCACAAGTCCTCAACAGCAGGATGCAATGGATAATGCAGACGAACGTCAACGGCGACAGGCGCGTCTGGGACATGGGAATCCGCGGGGAAGGACAGCTGGTCGGGTTCTCCGACACGGGAATCGACTTCGACCACAACTTCTTCCGCGAGGATGCTGGCACCATCGTGAACGGGGACATCTACAACGTCACTGATATGACGCGAAGAAAGCTGGTGCGCTACTGGGTGCACGGCGATCCGGCCGATGAGTGGTCGTGGAAGGACACTCCGAACCGCTGGGACCCAGGAAATGGATGGGCCACGATTGGTCACGGGACAATGGTTGCCGGAACCTTCGGGGGCAATGATGACCCCATCGCATCCAGCAACAACGACGGAGGGGCGAAGGGCGCACAGATATTCTTCCAGGACATTGGGGGAATACGATGGTGGTCGGGCAGAAGGTATGACAGCCTGAAGTACATCCCCTCAGACTACGACAATCTCTTCGGACCGGCATATGACGCGGGCGCAAGAATCCATTCGAATTCGTGGGGATCCTATACGACTGCCTATACCAGCGGATCGCAGATGCTTGACGAATTCATGTGGAACAATCCTGATATGGTCATAATCTTCTCAAACGGAAATGGAGGTCGTAGTCCTGGCATGGTGAGCCCCGCCACCGCGAAGAACGTCCTTTCCTCGGGATCCGGGCAGACATCGCCGAACCAGAACAGTGTCAACGGATACAGCAGTACAGGACCCCCCTCCGATGGAAGGAGAAAACCGACGGTGATAGCGGTCGGGGATGGCGTGTCCTCCATGTCGACCGGGGACCCATGGGACAGCATCAGTACCGGTTGGGAGGCGTCCTGGGGTGGCACAAGCTATTCC
>JBHIBK010000291.1:0-2838 GCA_046759065.1 Thermoplasmata archaeon
TTCTCAGCAGAGCCCTCTTGCTGAAGCCAATGAGGAATATCAGCCCGAAGACCGCCAGGACGAAGATGACCAGGGATGTCGTTCCGTTCATGAGACCTACCATCATCCCATGGGTCGGTATTCCTTCTCGATCATTCCGTCCCTGAGCTTGAGAACGCGATGTGCCATGTCCCCGACATTTGGGTCGTGCGTGACGATCACGAAGGTCTGGTTGTTCCTCCGATTCATCTCGCGAACGAGGTCCATCACTTGGCCAGATGTCTCGGTGTCAAGGTTTCCCGTGAGTTCGTCGCCGAAGACTATGGCAGGGTTGTTCACAAGGGCCCGAGCAACAGCCACTCTCTGCTGCTCGCCACCGGACAGCTCAGAGGGCAGTTTTCCATCGGAACCCTCCAGACCAACTTGCTCGAGTGTCTCAAGTGCTCTTTTCCTCGCCTCCTTGAGCCTGATCCCGCCGAGGAGCAGGGGCATTTCAACGTTCTCTGAGGCCGTCAGGACAGGAAACAGGTTGTAGGCCTGAAAAATGAACCCGATTCTCCTCGCTCTATACTCCGTCTTCCGATTATCGGACATGTCTGCCAAGGACGTACCCTCGATTATGACCTCTCCCTGCGTCGGATCATCGATACCGGAAAGGCAATTCAGGAGTGTCGTCTTGCCGCAACCAGAAGGACCCATCACTGAGAGCATCTCTCCCTTTTTGATATTGATGTCAACGCCTCGAAGAGCGCGGACCTTCAATTCGCCAGCCTCATAAACCTTGTGAAGATTCTTCGCCTGGACAATGTACTCCTCTTCCATCTCACAACCTCCTTCCAAAGGTCGAATCTGAAAAGACCCTCACGCGCAGAAATGACATCCATATAGAAATGCTTTGTCCTCGAACAGGGAGGGTGTCGACTTGACCTCCCAATGTGTCGCACGGGAGGTGCCTCCTCTTAAGAAAGCGCCGAGGGGGAGATTCGAACTCCCGTGGTGCAAAGCACCAGTGGCTCTCCCGACCAACGGGATTCTCGAGGCCACCGCCTTGGACCGGACTTAGCTACCTCGGCCTGGTGCAAAAGTTATTAGAGAGTGTGGAAATAACACTATCGGTATGAAGCTCCATGTCGAACTGCTCCCCGCAGGCGAGAGGAAGACGGTGAAATTCAGCGATGAGGTCAACGGATTCGATGTCGTGAGTGCACTTGACCTGAAGCCCGATGCACACCTCCTCGTCCGGGACGGGCGTCCGATACCGATGGACGAGAAGCTGGAGAACGGTGACAGGATCAAGCTGATTAGGGTGGCGTCTGGCGGGTGAACATTTATAGTGATGTGACGATTCCTTCGGTGCTAACATGGACTCAGAGGACGAGATGCTCAAGTTCCTTGGCATGAAGGACATCGATGACCTTTTTGAGGACATCCCCGAGGACGTGAGGATTGAGGGGATTAATCTCCCGCCTGGCAAGAGCGAGATGGAGGTCAGGAACGAAGTTGAGGGCATCCTATCCAAGAACAGGAGCCTCAATGAGACGCCCTGCTTCCTTGGCGGAGGGGTCTACAACCACTACGTGCCCTCGCTCGTCGACGAGGTTCTCTCCCGCTCGGAGTTCTACACGTCCTACACACCCTACCAGGCAGAGGTCAGCCAGGGGATGCTGCAGGCGCTTTTCGAGTATCAGAGCCTGATATGCGAGCTGACGGGGATGGAGGCGGCGAACACGTCCATGTACGACTGGTCCACCGCGATCGGTGAAGCAGCTCTCATGGCCTCCCGCCTGACCCGGAAGAGCGAGATAATCGTCCCGCGAGCGATGCATCGGGACAAGCACAGCGTCCTCGCAAATTACTGCAAGGGGCCCGGAATCAGGGTCAAGACGTTCGACTACGACAAGGAGACGGGCAGGACGGACCTCGACCATCTGAGGAACCTCGTCACAGAGGACACCGCTGGCGTTTACATCGAGAACCCCAACTTCTTCGGCGTCATAGAGGACAAGGTCGACGCTGTGAAGAGCGTCGCAAAGGACGCGATCCTCATCGTGGGTGTCAATCCCATCTCCCTCGCGCTGCTGAAGTCGCCAGGCGACCACGGCGCGGACATCGTCGTCGGGGAGGGTCAGCTCTTGGGCTCCTACCCGAGCTTTGGCGGGCCGCTCCTGGGCATATTCGCTTGCCTTCAGAGGCACGTGAGGAAGATGCCTGGGCGGGTCATCGGTATCACGACCGATGCTGACGGAGAAAGGGCCTTCTGCATGACACTGCAAACGAGGGAGCAGCACATCAGGCGGGAGAAGGCGACGAGCAACATCTGCTCGAACGAATCGCTCATGGCCGTCGCCTCGGCGGTGTACATGTCCCTCCTTGGAAGAAGCGGACTCAGGCGCGTTGCCAACGAATGCATCATCCGGACCAGGCAGGCGATGGGGAGGATGGGGTCCCTCGACAACTTCCTCGCCCCGGCCTTCGCGGGGGAGCACTTCAACGAGTTCGTCATGAAGTCCAAGGTCTCCTATGACGCCGTTCACAGGCATCTGCTCGACTCGGGTGTCCACGGCGGTCTCGCCCTCAAGTCGCAGTTCCCGGAGCTGGAGGAGTCGGCGATCTTCGCATTCACGGAAACGCACAGTACATCGGACATCGATCGGCTCGTCTGGGCATTGGAGGGGGTCAAATGAGCTTCCGCCAGGCACGCCACAAGGTCCCGCTCATACTCGAGCTCGAGGACACGGTCGGGGAACCGGAACTGGAGTGCGAGCTTCCAGAGCCCCTGCTCAGAGAGGGCCTGAACATCCCCAATCTCCGGGAGTTCGAGGTCACCCGCCACTACCTCAGGCTCAGCCAGATGAGCTT
>JBHIBK010000292.1:0-2838 GCA_046759065.1 Thermoplasmata archaeon
AGCGGCATCGATCTCGACCGCCATATCCGCCAGCATCCACTGTATGGCCTGGAAGTTGCCGATGGGCTGTCCGAACTGCTCCCTGACCTTCGAATACTCGATGGAGGCCTCGAGGCATCCTTGGGCAATACCCAGAGCCATCGCACCTATGCTTATCCTTCCGCCATCCAGAACCTTGAGAACGTCTAGAAACGCTTGATTCAGCTCACCCAGCAGATTCTCCTCCGGGATCGTGCAGTTCTCGTAGATGAGTTCCGACGTCACCGATGCGTTGAGGCCGAGCTTATCCTCCTTCTTGCCGAGAGTGAAGCCAGGCGATCCCTTTTCCACCACAAAGGCGCTCAGTCCTCGGGACCCCTTGGACTTGTCCGTGGAGGCGACGACGAAGGTCTCTGCCTCGTGACCGTTCGTTATGAAGACCTTCCTCCCGTTGAGAACCCATTCCCCGCCCATCAGTTCGGCGGTCGTTGACACGGCACCCGCATCCGAGCCGGCGCCAGGCTCAGTTAGTCCCCAAGAACCCATGACCTTGCCGCCCGCGAGGTCAGGGAGATACTTCTTCTTTTGCTCCTCGTTCCCCGCGATGTTGATGTGCTCCGTGCAAAGGGAGTTGTGAGACGCCATTATGAGGCCGGTCGACCCGCACACGCGAGAGACCTCCTCAACGCCAATGGCATAGCTGACCGTGTCCATGCCAGCACCGCCGTACTCCGGAGCGATGGTCATGCCCATCAGGCCGAGGTCTCCCATCTTCCTTATGTTCTTCCAGGGGAACTCTCCTGTCCTGTCGATCTCCGCCGCAACGGGTTTCAGCTCCCTTTCAGCGAAGTCATGCACCATCTTCCTGAGCATGCTCTGTTCTTCTGTGAGCGCGAAATCCATCCTCTTTCCCTGGACTGAAAAAGGATAGGTTCTTAAAAACCTTAGCGGGCAATCAGAACGAGGGCTCGAACTTGTTCAACAACAGCGATGCTATCTCGATCTCAGCCTCAGAACCTTGGTGATTTCCATTCTTCAACTGCCTTTCGGCCCTACTGAGCATCTCTTCGATGTCGTCTGGAACGTCTCGGCCAGATCTCTGCATTCGCTCCGCTTCACTTTTCAGCGATTCCAGCCTCTCGACCAGCGTCCTGTACTTCCTGCGGATCCTTGTCGCCAATGAGACGGTCTTCTTGGCGAGCTCGATGCACTTCTCATAATCTCCTTCCTTCACGGAAGCGCAGGCCCCCACGAGGGAATCCCCGGCCTCCTCCGACCTCGCATTGATCTTTTCCAACGAGACGGCGGCGCTCTTGGCCCTCTTCAGAGCTCGCATGGCAGATCTGTGCCTCTCCCGCAGCTCAATGGCCTTTTCCTCGATGGTCTCAGAGAGTTCCTTGACCCGCTCAAACCTCCCGTTCAGGAAGGCGGTCCTCGAGATCCTCAATATGTCCTCGACCTCCTGGGTCACAACGCCCTCGTTTCTCAGGTCATCCAGAATCGTCTCGCAGTAGCGGTATATCTCGGCGTTCTCCTGGCATTCTCCCTTGACCCTTCTGGGAAGGGTTCTTATCTGCTCCAAGATCCCGTGGGCCCGCTTGAACTCTCCGTCCCTGAGGCAGGACTTGGACTCCCTCAACAGCTCGAGGCTCGGCGAGAGGATTAGATGCTGGAACACGTTTCCGTGGATGTCGCCCTGATTCTCATACTCCATCCTTATGAGCTCTTCGGTCCTTTCAATGGCGTTCGAGGCCGAAAGGAAGGATGAGATGGTAAGCTGACCCTCTTGAATCCCCTTCGAGGCCACCTTCGCAGCAACGGCAAAGGAAGGAATCAGGTCGGCGTTCGAGAGCCCCTCCATCGCCTCGACGCTCTCTTGGAGCTTCTCCTCCAAACCAGGTGCCTCCATCCCGAGGTCGTTGATCTCCTCCAGGACCGACCTGAGCTCCTCTACGAGCGCTCTGGCAAGACTCTCGTCTGCATCCCGTTTGCTCTCAGGCTTCCCGATGTCCATCGATTTCAAAAGAACCGCCTCCTCGAGAAACACCCAGGCGGGCGAAAGTCCTCTTCAAAGTGAATCGAACGAAGGTGTGGTCTTCACCCAAGAGCGATGTCTTCGGTATCACGAATCCCCCTTTCGAGTCTCGACAATACTGTTCCTGCGCCCTTTTCCTCCGATACTTTCGATTTATTGGGATGTATTTATATTTTTCCCAAGAACGGCGGTCAACATCTGGCTCGAAAGAATGAAAGTCATCCAGTAGGAAACCCAAGAAGCCTAGGCTTCCGGCACTTTAGCGGGTTTCCGTTTCCTTCTCCCGAAAGCCTCCAAGAGACTTCCAACCTCGTTGTACAGCGCAAGTGTCTCGTCCTTCTCTGTCTCTATGTACTCGATGATGTCATCGAACCTCTTCTCCCTGTACCAGATGGGGACCTGGACGCCCTTCCCCTTTCCCGTGAACTCGTCCAGACCCGAGCCCTTGAACCTCCCGGCGTTCATCAGTATGAGGACCGAGCGAATGTCGATCATGGGCTTCAGAAAGAAGAACTGCTTCACCTTCCCAGCGTCCCATTCCTGCAGCCCGTACTGCTGTGCCTTCTCCATCACGAAGATGATGTCGAACCTGAGATTGTTCCCGATTGGGACGAAATCCCAGTGCGGGTCGAGGACTTTCTCCTCGAGGATTCTCTCGACGATCCTCTTCTCGCCCTCCTCCCATTCCTTCAGAACGTGAAAATCACCAACGGGCCTCCCGCCCGCGAGCTGTTGGTACTGAATCGCGATGATCTTGTCCATCAGAGGGTCCGTTCCCACCGTCTCGATGTCGAAGTAGTACTCGGTCATTGAAACGGTGAATC
>JBHIBK010000293.1:0-2824 GCA_046759065.1 Thermoplasmata archaeon
ACGCCCGCATTTTATTGTTCCTTCCTAGGCCTCCCAATCCCGTTGGCGGTCGAGCGGCTGGGAAAGGTTTTTTCGGAAGAGAGGGATAATCCCCCGATGACGAACATCGAAAAACGAGCGGGGGACAGGGGAGACAACGAAGGATGCCTGCGGACAGAGGCGCCGGAGTTCGATCTCACCCATTTCGGTATGTTGTCTCATCGACGCTGTCCGGCGGCATTTCAAGCGGGGGAGTGTGCCAGACTGCGAACTGGTGCGACATTGGTAGAGAGGAGATTATTATGGGCAAGTGGTTTGACTGATTCGTAAGGCGGAGTATGTGTATCATGCGGATAAGGGAGTTAGGCATAGAGGAATATGATGCGATCATCGGTGTTTGGCGGGAATCTGGCCTTTCGCACAGGCCGAGAGGTAGGGACAGCAGGTCGGAGATCAAGAGGCAGATGGAGCTCAAACCAAATCTCTTTCTCGGGGCTTTTGAGGGTTCCGAGCTCATCGGGGTCGTCATCGGGACAGATGATACTCGCAAGGGGTGGATAAACCGGCTCGCGGTCCGCCCGGATCATCAGAGAAAGGGCGTTGGAAGTGCGCTACTGCGTGAGATTGAGGGGCGGCTGAGGGCGCGAGGGAATAGAATCATCGGCGTTCTGATTGAGGCACCGAACGAGGCATCCGAGAAGTTCTTCGGAAAGATGGGCTACGAGCCCTACGGATTCATCGTCTATCTGAGCAAGAGGGACAGCGAAGAGATCTGACCTGGGTTTGGGCGTCAGTAAACGATATGAACAGGAAACATGATTCGCTTGCGGGATCGGACATGGAATCTCAGGACGAACGAGTCAAGGGTGTTCTGCTGACGATGCGAAGAGGGAATCAAGACTATGATGTCATTCTTACTGACAGAAGGGTGATCGCCCTGTACATAGGAGAGAGGCTGGATCCCGTGTCGAGCATGCTCCCCGACATCACAGGGTCGAGGGGGGACCCTCAGGCAGGAAGCCAGTGGAGGGCGTTCTATCAAGGAAAGAGCACGGATGACATGCTCATGGGGCACCAGTGGAACCTTGCTGTTCCCAACGAGGAAATAAAGTCGGTCACTGTCACGAGGTATCCTCAGGGCGGGGGTGAACTCCTTTTCGACACAGCGAAGGCTGGTTGGTTGCATTTTGTCTTCGCATTCATTCCCGAGCTGAAAAAGGCGAGGATGCTGATTCCTCAGGTCTTCGGTGAGAGGGCAGTGATTAGGACCTAAAGCACGGGCCACTGCAGTCTTGTCCATCCTTGTCGGTGACATGCTGATCGGACTCGTCTCTGATTGATTCTCTTATTGATACCATCAAAGGGCGTCTCGAGGCGGGCAAAGCACTAGCGCGTTCGATAAAAGCCTAAAAAGATTTAAGTCATCGAAGGTCATATAGAATATTGTAGCGGTAGGGCGCGCTCGCCGCTCCCCAAGAAGGGGTTGAGGATGTACAGGTTTGCATCTGATGTAGGCCAAAGCTGGTACTTTTCGGTTTCTCCAGAGGAAGGAGGTGTGACAGCATGAGGGCTGAGATGGCCGTTCTCCTTGCTGCCGCGGGCATCCTTCTCGTTATCGGCATTTTCGGATATGTGATAACTGAAGCAAAAATCGTCGCATCCGATCCTCCTGGGGACACGACAGTGGAGATAATGAGGCCCTATCTTCCAGCGGGGCTGACTTCCCTGGCTCTGGGCTTCGTAATCCTTGTTGTCGCGGCAATCGCAGCGGTTGCCATGAGACCGAAACGCTGACTCGGTCCAACTCGACTTTTAGACCCTGAGGGAGATATTTATGTAGTCCTTCTCGTTTGAACCTAGAGTCGGGACGATCTATCATGTTCAAGAGAATTATGGTCATCGCGGACAACTACAAGCTCATCGATTCTCTCCTCAGGTATACCCCTCTCCTTTTTCCCAACGCCGAGTTCCATGTCGTCAGCATAGTGGACTACAGCTATGAAATAATGTCAGCCACTTCGTTTGTAGACGAGTCCCTCGAAAGAAGTGCAATGAGGGCGCTCCTCCACTGCATTGATAACTTGAAGGAAATGGGCATCCATGCGAAAAGGGGCTTCTACAAGGGCAATTTCGAGGCTATCGTTGAGAACTATGTTGGACGGGAGCGTATCGACCTAGTCGCGACGGAAACTCCCCTGGAAATGGACCAAAAGCGATCGCACATAAGCTGGCACTTGGAGAAGATATTCAGGACACCTATCAGAAACGTCATGATATTGAACAGGATGCCGAGTCTTCGCCGTCCAGAGAGGGTTTTCATAGTTGTCGGGGACTCTCCGAAATCGTGGCTAGCGGCTGAAAGGGGCATCCAGCTGTGCAAGGAGTTCGAAGCGTCTTGCGGAATGAGCTATGCGGGAAAGAAGGCAAGACGTGCGGTCTATGAAAGTTTCTCCAAACTAGCAAGGCAGAACGAAATCGACTTCGAAGTCAGGGAATTCGAATGGAGGATGAAAGAGGAGATTCCTTCGTTCTTGGAGGAGTTCGACTTCCTAGTGATGAGCCGAGGAGGATATAGGCTGAGGGATCAGCTCAAAATGATCGTCAAGGCCCTGCCTTTGTCAAGAGGCGAGATAAACGTACTGCTTTATGCTCCAATCCCAGTGCTATTGGTGGGAGGAAACGGAGGTAGGCGATGGTAGAGGCTTGGGTCCAGACACTCAGCGTCGTCATTTTCATCGGTACGTTCGTGCTGATGATCTTGGAGAAGTTGCACAGGACGACGGTCGCGCTCCTGGGGGCAGCCGCGATGATCATCGTCGGTCTGGCCGGGAATTTCTACTCGCCT
>JBHIBK010000294.1:0-2808 GCA_046759065.1 Thermoplasmata archaeon
TAGGAGGCAGCGCGAGACTCGATCATGAGCCAGGTGACGGCCGTAAGCCCCCTTATGCACATGTCTGGCCCCATTTCTAGCTACTTCTGATGAACTTCGCTTATTCGGCACGATACCTTGACTCAATTCCGGATTACAGTCACACATCTTAGAGCCTCGACCAACTGGCAACAAAGCGTCTGTACCTCGACTTTGATGGTATGAGGTGGCTCGGATCAAGGTCTACTTCGGCAGACCAGGTCCGACCCTGCCAGCGATTGCCGTTGCAGATTGCCAAGTCGGGGGGAGGGGGCGAAACCACTATAGGGCCGCGTATCCATTTCAAACTGAGGTTCCTGAGAAACCTCCGCGGCGAGAGCTGCGAAACCGCAGACATGTAACCAAGCATAGATAGTAGACGCAAAGGTTTAGCAGGATTATGGATTCGACGTCTCGAACCCCATCAATTTTGAGCAGTTCGCAAGCATAAGGGGCGATGTGAGCGGACGATGATTGGTTTTGATGATTTAACACCTAATTGAATTGTCATGTTGGGCATGAACGTGAGCCCTCGCGTGGAGGGTAACGGGACCTCAGGAGGTGATACACGCACATGGCAAAAGGGAGCATGACCTCAAGAGCTGCCAGGCGGATTCAGTCCCACGCGGATCGCTCTCGCAAAAACCAAGGCTTCAAGGCGAGGGCGCAGCGCGCCGCAGCTAAGAAGAAGTAATCAAGGACGCCGGGCTCGCTCGTGGGCGGGCCCGGTCCCCTCTTTTTTCTCGCTGAACCTGCTCAGTCCGTCCAGATAACGTTTCCCTTTCCTCACCAACTCAGGCTCCCAATGCCTGATATTATAGCTGAATTGCGCCGTGATTGAAGCAAATTCCTCCCAACCCACCTCAGGTAATTCCCCCAGCGATCTCAGCTCAATGTCTCGGTTTCTCATCCACTCCATAAGTCTCATTCCATGCAGACGGCATCCAAAATAGATCGCAACCGCCTCTTCGTACGTGAAGAGGTGGCTTGCCAAGTCCAGAGGTGAGGACTGAGAGTGGGTAATTTCATCGTGATCATAGTCGAACTCGTGTTTCGCCTTCCGATAGAGCTTGTTGATGATTCTGGACACTTCGAGGATCTCGGAACCATGAGCGTTCTTGAGTTGCTGCATCGTCCCTAGATAATTGATTACAGCACCCATTGGTATCTCAATCCTCTGTTTATCCCCCCGGTCCTCCAGGATTCTCTTGAGGATGTCTTCGACATAACCACAGCTGTTGTCGACCAGGTATCGGGTATCCACAATGACGAACCAAGTCAGTAGAAGCTGCGCACAGTATTGGATAGGCCTGAAAATGGGTCTGTCTTCGATGTGATAGGTTCCGGTGATTATGGGGTCGTCGTCCTTTCCGCGCTCCAGTCTATTGACGTTATGTATGCCGATTCCGCCAATTCTCTTCTCAAGCAGATAGAGACGTCTTATCCAACCATCGAAATCCTCATCAGAAGAAACGAAATTGATAATCTGAGCCTCAAACTGGCTATCCCTGATAGTCATTTCATAGAGCCGTTGAGTGTCTTTCATCACGCAAATCGACCATGTCTGTTGTTCCTCTCTAAGACAATGCATGTAACGCTGTTTCTCATATTCATCATTGACGGCTCCGTCGGGGGGGGCGTGGTTCCAGTATCAGAAGGTATAAGTACATCTAAGACGCATTATTACTTCCGTGCAGGGGAGTGAAACGAGTATGGTACGAAGGGAATCCACCCCGGTAGAGGACTTCGACTACGAGTCCCTCACTTGGGAGGATATTCACCTGCCTGAGCGGGCGATGAGCCTGCTCAATGAGTCTTCTGGAATCTTCAGGTATATCGTGGACTGACCCTGGAGCATACTCTCCAGCCAGTCTCTCGTCACTTGACGGTGTCTTCGGTTGTATTGCCTTTTCGACAGCCCCAGGTCTTCTCGCCTGATTACCCTCTTGGAACCACCTATGTACATCGGCTTTCCTTGATGGTATCGTTCTGCGCATTCGTCGGGCTTGTACTTCAGTCGAAGTAGGTACTTGGAGTCGCGAATGTAACTGTTGATGTTGAGTCTCCACTGTCGCTGCCAGGCGCGCCTCCCCCTGTAGAACGGGAATCTCAGGCCGTTCTCCTCAAGGAAGAACTGTACAAAGAAGATCGAGGTTCGGTGATTGGCATTTGGGAGCGCGTGACTGACAATCAAGCCCGAGAGGAGCTTCATCGCCTGGTCGAGCAAGTTCAGCCCATCGAGTCTCATGGTACTGAAAAGCCTTTCGATCTTCCTCGGCTCAAGCTTCTTGTACTTCCTTGGTGGGTGGCCTCTCTCCTCGGCCACCTTCTTAACAATCGCCTTGTGTTCCTCTAGGAACAAACGAGTCAGCTCTTCGGCGACCACCCGCAACGGAGTCATATAACCGCGCATATAAAATGCGCCTCGGTCTGGTCCTGCCCCTGGGCCGGGATCCCGTTCACCATAGGTACACGGGACCCATGTGCTGAAATCCTGACCGGTCGACGGAAACATTACTCCCTACGTGGAAGGATTGGCAGCCTGGATAGATCTGTGATTCACGTCGGTAGACGACGAAACGTTGGGAGGAGGAGAATGGGAGAGCCCGCAGGGAGCTACCGTCGGACTCGTAGTCGCCGTTCACACTCGCCCAACGGATGGCGGCAGGCTCTGCATCCAAAACCTCATAGGAGGAATCCCTGTATGAAGGCAGTGTGACCACTTTCGAATTGAAGGTCGTCTGCCAGGACTGCCTCGCGCCGACGGAAGAGCCGCTGGGCTCCTTGTCA
>JBHIBK010000295.1:0-2805 GCA_046759065.1 Thermoplasmata archaeon
AATTCTTCGTATACGGCGAACTCTGCTACCTCAAGAAGGACTATCCGGATGGTTTCGTCTCCCTGACATCCGTCCCGCCCCGAGAAATCGCCGACGTCAGGGCGAAAGAAGGTATACCGGGGCGCCCCGAGTGGATAGAGCTGAGCAATAACGAAAAATACCGAGTGATCGATTGGGATAGTTCCGAGAACGCCCTGGTTGGCGACTGCTTCTTCTTCAGAATGCAACACTTAGGAAGCGATGTCAGGGGCTACTCGCGGCTCCTCCCCCTCATTGACTTCCTCCGGGCCTGGGAATCCTTCACCTATAACTACCTGGGCAAACGCGCGAATTGGGATGCCATCTGGTGGGAAGTTACCCTCCAGGGCCTTAACCAAGACCAGATCGACGACTGGCTGGCATCCAAACGGAGCAATCCTCCCGAGCCGGGTTCCGTCTTCGCCCATAACGAGCTCGTAGAATGGGCTCTTACTCAACCAGATTTCCGCAAGAGCGGGATGTCCGAAGATGCCGCCTGGTATCACGACTTTCTCCAGGAGGCGAGCGGGCTGGGAACCCAACAGGGCCGACAACGTGCCCGATACGTCGGCGAAGTGCTGGACCCCGTCACCAGAGGCTTGTCTACGAGACAGTGGGAGGTCCGAACCTGTTTCTCCTTCATCGGCACTTACGTCCTGCAACAAGCGATCGCGAAGGGCACGCTTCCCGATGGCACTTATGACGTCGTCTGCCAGGCGCCTCGCTTGGGTGTGAGGGACTTCCAACGGTCCTCCGGCGCGTTGATGCGATTCGTAACCGCTCTCGAAAGGGCGCAGGAGAGAGGCTGGATCGATGAGCGGGCCACTGGCGAGATTTTCAGAGATATGCTCGCCAGGTTAGGCATGGTCGAGAAAGTATTAGCCCTGAGAGTGCCGGAGGAGGTCGAGCCAGCAGGCTCTTAGGGAAGACCGATTGTGACAAAACCGTTGGCCGTATGAGTTGGCCGCATGAAGGGAAACTTACTAAGTCACCCTCAGAAGAAGGAGTGGCTCGATGCAGATCCAATTCTTGGGAACCCGAGGAATGGTCGAAGAAATCAATGAATACCACTCTCTTCACTCAGCAACGCTCTACATAAGCGATAGCAAGCGCTTTCTCATCGACTTCGGTGAGACTTTCGGGCCAGAGGATTTCGCTGATATTAATCCGGACTACGTCGTTATCAGTCATTGCCACCCAGATCATCTGTTCGGCTTTAGCGAGGATTTCACGCCCGATCTACTGGGAGATGCCGAGCTGCGGATAAATCGGGAAGCGGTCGAAGCCTTTAAGCAACGTCTTCCAGCAACTGAATTCAGGACTTTTAAGCGCCAAGATGAATTCAAGCTCAAGCCCTTTCACATCGCTGCCCGCCCGGTGCTCCATAGCACTCGCTGCCCAAATGTCGCCCTCTTCATCGAGGCAGAGGGCTTGAGGATTTGCCATGCTACGGACGTCCTCAGCATCGGGAGGGCCGACAGGATTAAGCTGCTGCAAGGTTGTGATTTGTTCATCGGTGACGGCTCAAGTCTCCAGCGGGATATCGTTCGGCGGGGCGATGACAAACCCTACGGTCATGCAAGCGTTAAGCGTCAGATCCAATGGTGCCGCGACGCTGGAGTGCCCCAGATCTTCCTGACGCATTTCGGGAAAGCCCCGATCGAGATGGGCCAGAGGGTGCTGACAGTCGAGCTTGCCGAGCTGGGCAGGGCAGGTGGCGTCGAAGCCCACGTGACCTGGGACGGCAAAGCGATCGAGGTAGTGAAGGACAAGGAGCCCAGACTGATCGAGGCAACCAAGGGATTTCCCGAACAGCCCATTCCTCTGTTCATCCTGGTTAAACCACACGGCGATCTCCTCGCAAAACGGGAGAAAACTTTGATTGTGAAATCGAAGCCCTTCGAGAGGCTCGCCCTTCTCCCCCTCTTTGTGGTTCAGAATGAGTGCATAATAGCCGAGATCGTCCTCGCCAAACCCAGAGAAATCTCCCTAACTGAATTCAAGGCGCTCCGTTCTAAACATAAAATCAGCGAGGAAGAACTTGGGAAATGGTGGCCCAGTGTGGACAAGCTCTATTCTTATGAATTCCAGCTCCTGGAAGTGTATGATGAGCCTATCGAGGTAGCCTATCCCGTTGGCCCCCAGATTGTGGTCAGGAAGTACCGGTTTATCGACGAACATCCACCCAGCATACGGAAGTTGGTACAGGAAGCGCCAATTCATTGGTCCCCAGGTTATGGTGAGGAAATGAGCAAGCCAGACATTCAGCAAGTCCTCTGGCAGGTGAGAGAGATCGAGAATCTCTCCAATTACGATCCCAAGAAGATCAAAGATGATGCTATCCTCCGTGACGATTGGCGATGGTTGATCACACACTGGACGAAGAAGCACAGGGGCGAGAAGACTTCGTGGAGCAAGGTGCAAATGCTCGTTAAGGCTATCGAACTCGCCGGAGAGCTGATCGGGCGCAAGGCCATCGTCTTTCACCCTCGCGGCTATGGCAAGTGGGGTCGAGATCTCTACAAGCGAGTGGCGAAAGAACTCAAAGCCCAGGGAATCCAGATTCCCCACGCGCTCTTCCAGCACGAGCTAGAAGCTGTCCATCCACCCTTCGATCGTTTCTCTGATGGGGAACTCCTCGCTCTCCACGATAACATCCATCATACCTGGAAGGATGCCGAATTGAATAAAGAGGACATCTGGAATGCACACAAACTGATAACAGAGGAGCTCGAGAGACGGAAACTGAAGCATCCTGAATCAAGCTCCAGGCTTCACTCTGAATTG
>JBHIBK010000296.1:0-2795 GCA_046759065.1 Thermoplasmata archaeon
AGAGGAGAATACGACAGAGCCATGGAGCACTTCGAGAAGAGCCTAGGGATATTCGAAAAACTCGGCAGCCATAAGGGCATCGCACACGTTCTCAATAACATCGGCAGTGTGTACTTGCACAGTGGGGAGTGTGAGAGAGCCCTTGAATACTACGAGAGGAGCCTGGAGATAAAGGAGAAGATAGGCGACCCATGGGGATTGGCTGAAACATGCTGTTGCATTGCGGAAGTCCATTGTGAAAAAAGTGAGTTGAGAAGAGCAGTGGATTTCTGCAATCGAGCATCTGACTTGTCCGAGGAGTGTGGTTTGAAGGAGTACCTCGGAAGGTCGAGGAGAATCTTCGGAACAATCTTCAGAGAGCGAAAAGAGTGGAAGGAATCCATTGAGAGTTTCGAGGAGAGCATTGAGATCTTCAGAGAGATGGGAATGAAGAAGGAGTTGGGAGAGTCCAACTACGAGTTCGGTCTAATGTGGAAGGCCAAGGGTGACTTTGCCAACGCGAAAGAGCGTTTCGACAGGGCTTCCGAAATCTTCGGGAAGCTGAGTTTGGAGAAGAACTTGAAAGAAGTGAGGGAAGCTTCAAGTGATTTAACGGGATATGAAATGGTGGGCATATAGAAAGCTTCCCGCCATATCAGGCACCATCCCTTTCGGAATGTCTCCTGACCCCTCCCAGTTTGCCTCCTTCAATTACGACATCATGGAAGGCCAGTATGGATCCGGCGACCTTTGGAATATCGGTTCTGATGGGTCACACGCGATTCCACTCGACCCGGACCCTTCATCGTCTAGGACCGAGAAGGGATGCCATGTCGTATCCGGACTGAGTGAGGATCACCTTCCTGCGTCTACCCGCCTTCTCTATATGAATGTATCCCGCCTCCATCAGCGGTTTGAGGATGCTCTTTGTAAGTCTGACTGTCAATCGAGTCTTCTCCGTCCTGAGGGTCATCTTGGTCACCTTCGTCTCGAAGCCGGGGATTCCATCTTTTCTCAGAAGGTCGAATAGATCTTGATAGGAAAGGGACTTCTTGGGTGATGAGGCAAGACCGCCGAGGACGCTTGCTCCGGCGGATGATGGCAATGAGAGACCGAAACTCGGAATGGCTATGGGATTTCCCACCATACCCTTGCTCATGCCGTATCGCTTCATGCTCTCTTCAGATTTCACGTAGTCCTCTGGCCTGACATAGTATGCGTATCCTCGTTCTCCCAGATGGGCCATGGCAGCGAGCATCCCCGCGACGGCAGCCAACTTCCCTGCAGAGGAGATGTTGATGTAGACACGGTTACCCTTCTTGACTTCGTCTTGGATGATCCTTGTTGCCTCCTGCATGAGGGCTTTCAGGTCGCTGTGAGTGTCGACTTTGGTGTGTATCACTTCCACACCGTCACCCGCCAACTCCTCTGACACGCGATCGAGAAAATGGCGCTGCAGCGGGTGGGATTCAGGGTTGCACAGGACATAGGCTCTATGCGCCTTCATAGCCCGTACTGGAAGGACTGCCCTGTCCAGCTCCAATCCGAGTGGGATGATGTGAACTAGACGTTCCATATATGGAGGCAATGGCACGGAATGCTTATGATGCTTTCTATGTTTAGCTAGATGTTGAAATACTCTAGGTATTAGACTGAAACCCTCATTATATTTCCAGTCTTCTTCGCCTGAGTGATATCTATGAAGTGGAGCAAGTTGTTCCTCAGTATACTGATTGTGGGCCTGCTATTGAACATCTCCCTAGCCAGCTTGCTGGTCAGTGCAGCACCACCAGGTGCCTGCCAGCCCTGGCCGGAGTGCAAGGGCGGTGGGGGCGAGGAGCCGCCGGCCGATCCGGCCATCGCGTACCAGCATAGCACATCGCTCATGGTCATGAATGCCGATGGATCCCGCCAAACAGCGATCTATACCAACTCTGAATTGAGTGGTCATCCGTCGTGGTCGCCAGATGGGACGAGTATCGCCTTCAGGATATATATCCCGGATAGAGGTAATCCGACGCTGTGGCGTATAGACGTGACTGTTGTGGACGATGTCCCTCAGGGAAGCAATCTGTATATGTTGGCTGAAGGGGTCGGTGTTCATGCATGGTCCCCCGCTGGAGACGTGATCGCGTTCGCTAGTAGGCGTGCCATAGGAAGCGGAGAGAACAGGGAACTTCGCACCGTCCCAGCCACGGGGGGTCCTGAGACGCTGCTGTACACAGCACCCGAGGGGTCCTGGGTCAGATACCCGACCTGGCGATCGGACGCGTCACAGATCGCATTCGACGAGTGGGACACGACGCAGCAGCCGTACCAGAACTACCTGAAGGTCCTGACCCTTGCTGACAGTTCGGTCACCACCATCTTGGGACCGTCAGAAGACTGCTTCTGCGACCTCGATTGGGCAAAGACCAAGGACACTCTGGCCTACGGCGCGGGCCAGATTGCCATCTATACCCTGGACCTCACAGAGCAGAACCCGACGCCCCAGTTCGTGGTCGGTTCGGAAACAAAGGGCGTGTCCTGGTCCCCGGATGATGGGAAGATAGTCCATGGCAAGGGCGATTTCAGCAACGGTGGAAGACTCAAAGGCAGGTACGTGTGGACATACGACTTCGCAACCGAAGAAGGCGAGAAGCTTGCGAAGGGGGTTTTCCCAGATTGGAGCAGATCCTAGAAGGACCAAGTACCTGACGAGTTTGCGGCTCGGTGCCATTCATAGCGACAGGTAACAAGTCATGAGGCGTCCTCATCCCGATGGCCTGAATTCGGCGATTCGAAGGCATTAAATACCTTTCGCATCTATTGATGAG
>JBHIBK010000297.1:0-2792 GCA_046759065.1 Thermoplasmata archaeon
ATCCCTTCGAGACTCCCGGCATCCCGGACGAAGCGAAGGGCGGAGGTGACGTGCGACAAGTGTAATGTCTCGTCCGTGCCCTCCCGGCCGCACGCCCGGCAGCGATGTCCGTCCCTATCGAATATTCGCCCTCGCCATTCCGCCTGAAGCCTGGCCTTTTGCTCTCGATAAGCCTTGCTCTGTGGGGATATCATCGCGCTCCCTTGGGAATCTCACTCAGATGAAGTACGAGAATCGGGAGGGAACCCTTGGTTCCGTCTTTCCTTGGCTCAGCACATCGCCTACCCTGTCGGCGAACTGTAGGGTAATGGGCAATTTGGAGGAAAAATCCGCGGTATTCCAGTTGAGCTTGGTGAGAGACAGGATGTCATTAGCGAGGGTTTCCGCGCTGGCGTCTCCATGGTGCTCCAGTATCGCCAGTGGTCTAGGTACTCCGGGACCTGGATATGTGCCGAGATACGGCGAGTACGAGAGGGTATAGAGCACCGTACCGTAACCTTCCATGGGAATCATTGTCCCGCGGAGTGGCGGGTAGATACCCTGGCGATAGAACACGAACCGACTCGGTTCGATTGAGAGGAGGTCAACGGCATCAATCTTTTCGGCAGCCGCCCGGAACCCCTCGAGCTCTTCCTCGCTATACCTCGAACTCTTGTGTACAACTAGTCGGGCAGGAAGACTCTTGGTCTGCGACTGGTAATGTCGGATAGCGTCCTCCATAATCCTACGTGCAGAGGCTCGGGATAGTCGTGGCTTCCTATCTAGAGGGTCTCTGTGGGTGGCCCGGTCTCCACGAAAGACCATACCCTCGCCCGTGTGGGAGAAAACCTGAGCCACGCTAGCGTCAAGCCTCTCGCCAGCCTCCGTCAAATCCCTGAAGAACGACACCCCCACGTAGCATGTGCCCATATGCGGTCGGGCCAGATGCCAAGGGTGTCCTCGGGCCTTGTAATATAGGGCCACGAAGAGATTCCACGCAATCGTGGCGAGGTCCTGCAACCCTGGACCGCCTCGAAGCGTACGTTCCCATATGATCTGGGTCTCGAGCCCAAGTCTCCAGGCCTCGAACTTGATGGCCCTCCGCAGGTTGCTGTAATGCCTTCGGGCTGATTCCTTTCGCTCCTCCTCGGAGGATTCCAGAAAGTCCTCGATGCGCCACTGCTTCTTCGGGACGCGAGGCCAGCGCTGACCCCGCGGGGGCCGAAACCGGCCAAAGCGGTCTACATCCGTCACGCAAGCCCGGATGACCTCGCTAGGCAGGGCGAGGACCGTCACCATAGGCGGAGGCTCGCGATGGGCCAGATTCTCCAAGGAGTTCCTTATCATCTCCACAGATGATTCCAGGCGCGCCTGAAAATCCGGTAACTTCAACAGACGGTCCAACTCGCGTTGCGGGAGGGTTTCCACCAGACTATCATCGATCACGGCCTCGCAATCGAATCCCACACCTTGGCGGAACCCGGGGAAGTCAATCTGGCTCAGTGTGCCTGACCGCAGAGACGCAATCGGGTTCCGGGTCATCGACATCCAACGTCTCGAGAGGCTGGCCGTCTGCCCCGACCCGATGGCGGCTAAACGGATGGACCGTGGGCTCGTCGGGACAGTTCGAGGGGACGGGGGGCCGAAGAGAGAGATCCCAGCCTTCGGGTCCGGACAACGTTCTCCGTCCCCGAACTCGAGGTTTGGCTCAGGAAGCACCGTCCCCCGCCTTTTCAGATCAGAAATCATCGTCCTCCGCACTCGTCTCCTCATCAGTGTCCGACTCCAGCCAGGTTTCGAGAGGGGATTCCTCTCCCTCGGACGGTTCCAATGGCATCTCTTCGACAAAACGAACCGGAGGCGTGGACAGGAGGGCGTCCAGATCCATCTGATCACCCTGCAAGCCGCGGTCCACTTGGTACGCCAGTGGCGTGGCCTCGATTTGTATCTCTTCTCCTCCAACCCGGATGCTAATCCTCTCGGCCTGTCCTGCCAGATACTTCAGCCAAAATACCAGATCTACCAGGCGACTCCTATTGCGCTCCCTCTGTCGGTAGACCTTCCGCAGAGCCTGACTGACTTGAGCGGGAAGGAACCTCCTCCCGTCAGATGTGAACTCCCAATTGGTCTCGACCTTGAGGTAAAGCTCGCCACCAAGGAGGACTGTACTCAGGTCCATCGCCCGATGCGCGAACATAATCTTGCCCCCTCTCCCCAGGCGTTTCTGAACGACCTCCCGTCTGCTCTTCCTACCGCCTGGGTGCCAGGTTATTGTTAGGCCTTCATCGCCGTCCGGAACGAAGACGTACCGATGGATGCTGGTCCCTTGGTACATGCCCTTGCTACAGCAGTAAGCCCCGATAGCTTGGTTCAGGAGCTCCTGCAGCCATCTCCTCTTGTCGGGGTGACCCACCCAGTCCGAGGAGTCCTCCTTGACAGCCTCCAACGTAGCCACCTTCCTCGCCGAGATAGGCGGATTGGCCAAGAAGTAGCGAAGACGACCGCGAGCAATGCCTTCGACCCCGATGCGTCTTACATGGGCTCTTTGACCTCTAGTCGTCGTCTTTGGTTCAGTATCTGGGACTCCCGCGACGGTACGCGGTATCTCTGTAATCCGAAGGAGCTCTGTGACAATCGTCTCCCCAATCTCATCAGCGATTGCGGCCGCTCGTAACGCCTCGGCTCCAAGGGACTGAGAGGCGAGCCGCAGAATACTCGAGCGTGTAACGCCTTGAGGCTCGCGGAGCCTAGTTGCGTCTTCCAAATCCCGGATGTCGCCTTCGTAGACATCAACGGAGTTCACAAACTCAAGG
>JBHIBK010000298.1:0-2789 GCA_046759065.1 Thermoplasmata archaeon
GGGTGGTTAAATGCACAGGGGAGGACGACGCGCAGCTTTCGTTTCAGTCTTGACTATCGTTTTCGCTCTCTCGGTGTTGACCGTAGGTCCCCAAGAGAGCAACGCACACTCTCAGGCGGCCTACATCTATTCCAGATGGGATTCCCACGCTCCCATAATCGATGGGGAGTTCAATCTGACGGAGTGGGAGAACTCGACTCTGGTCGATCTCAGGTCGCTCGGGTCGAATACACTGGATGTCTATCTCTACGCGAAGAACAACAACACGCACCTGTTCATCGCTCTCGATGCTGTTGAGGATGAAACCCCCAATACTGCCGATTATGCATCCATATCATTTGATGGTGACCATGATGGAGCACCTACTGATAATGGCGATCATGAGCTCAGCATAAGGGGCGAGTTCGACACCTCATGCACAGGCTTCACCACGACAAAATGCCATTTCGTTTACAGTCAGACGACGAACCGCTGGCGAGCAAACGATGCTATGGACCAAAGCCTTTCCTATCAGTCGGGCCTGGACGCTGAGATTGGATACGGCAATAGTTCCAAAAGCATGACTGAGCACAGGATCTATGAGTTCAGCATACCCATCGAAATGATTGGTAGGCCTCTCATGCCGATATCTATCGGCGATACTGTCGGATTCTATGTGGGAAGGCATCCACTCCCTACGGACGGAAGCAGGGACTACTCCAGTGGTCAGTACGCCTACTGGCCCGACACCGGTCTTGATCCCAGTGAATACGGAAATCTGGTTCTTGGAACCCCCGCCGATGTTGCCCTCGACCCCGAGTTCGCGACAAAGCCAGTTCGCCCTGACGAGACCGTTCAATACACTCTGAAGGTCCGCAGTACTGGCAATCAGACCGACAGTTTTGACCTCCAGGCCAGCTCGTTGCAAGGATGGACAGTCAAGTTATTGGACGCCCTCATGAATCCGCTTTCCGACTCGGGTGGTAACCCCGCCTATCCAGATGTGGGTCCGACCATGCCTGGAGGCTATGTGAACGTCATCGTTGAGGTGACCGCATCCGCCTCAGTTGCACCTGGTGTTTTTGATTTAACCGAGGTAAGGGCATACCCGTTCCGGGATTCTTTGAGGTGGGCTAACGCCACTCTCCGAACGGGCATTCCCTACACAGCTCCCTTTATTGACAGCCTGGAGCTGGGAACGGAAGCATGGTATGTTTTCCCGAGGCCCGTGAATGATTGGGAGATCGGAACGCCCACATTTTCGCTCGGACCGCCCAGTGCTCATACTGGAGCAAATGCATTTGGCACAAAGCTCGACTCGAACTATAGCGTATGCTCGAACTCCATCCTTTACACCCCACTCATGGAGATTCCAGATTGGGTGCTTGGCGCCAAGCTGACCTTCTGGCACTGGTATGATATGGTGGCAAATCAGCAGGATGGGGGATGGGTCGAGATGAGCGTCAACGGACAGCCCTGGGCACTCGCAACTCCCGTTGGTGGTTATCCCAATACGAAATGGGGAGGTGACCCCGCTTACGCGGGAACGAGCGGGGGATGGGTGCAGGCTGAAGTCAACCTCAGTTTGTACGTAGGAAGCATCGTTGGCTTTAGATTCAGATTCTGGGACTATGGAGAGCTCGTAGGTCCGATGCCCCTGCCCAATAAGAGGGCTCCCGGATGGTATCTCGACGATTTCGAGCTTTCAATCGTGGGGCTTCCTGCTGCTGTTGTCGTCAATCCCGAATATCAGTATTTGGCGAGTCTGAGGTCCACTGAGGTTTCCTACGAGCTGTTCATCATGAATGTGGGACAGCAGAGCGACACATTCGATGTGATGATTACCAACTCAACCCATAATTGGGATGTCCAGTTCTATGACAGCGCGTGGAACCTTCTACCCGATACCGAGTCCCCGCCTGACGGATATCCAGATACTAATAGAATCTCGCCGGGGAGTGAGGTCCTCGTGAGGATGAATGTGACGATTCCTTTCGATGCGACGCCTGGAGACATCGACATCAAAATCTTCACGGCCAGGTCTTCGAACGATGACACGGTGTATGATTCCGCTACCGTGGAGACACAGGTTCCCTTCACACTGCCCTTCTTCGACGATATGGAAGCTGGTCCCGACTTATGGGAGGCGACCTCATACTGGCATTTGGTTCACAATGAGACCTTTGGAGCGGCATGGAATATCAGCTATAGCGGTGAGTACGCATGGTGGTACGGCCTGGATGCCACAGGGAACTATGATGACGGGTTCAGGAACTATGGTTCTCTTGTCTCTCCGCCAATCGACCTCACAGGTTCCATTGCCGCGGAGCTCAGCTTTCGTTACTGGTATGAGACTGAGAACTCGATGGACTACGACCAGAGATGGCTCATCGTTCGAACGGGGAACAATCCCTGGCCCGCTGTCGGGCAAACAGGAACGATAC
The DNA here is from genome assembly GCA_046759065.1 of Thermoplasmata archaeon. Taxonomy (GTDB): domain Archaea; phylum Thermoplasmatota; class Thermoplasmata; order RBG-16-68-12; family JAGMCJ01; genus JAGMCJ01. Next base: position 2,424 of record JBHIBK010000298.1, read on the forward strand.
AGCTCGACCTACAAGACAACAGGACCTGGTTGGAGTGGAGGATAAATCTCAGCGCATACGGCGGGAAAGTCATCCAGCTGAGCCTCTTCTTTGACACGATCAGCAACCTCGACAACGACCATCAAGGATGGTACATCGACGACTTCCTTGTCACACAGACGATGGCGAAGAACACGCCGCCAGTAGTGACTGTCGACTACCCGAGCGGTGGCGATGTCTTTACAGGCGGCGGCGATCAGACCATAGAATGGACGGCATCCGATTCGACAGACTCGACCGCGAACATGCTAGTTTGGCTAAACTATTCTGCCACTGGCGGGGCACCATGGTTTCCTGTCCCAGGTGCCCAAGGCATTCCCGCGGACT
>JBHIBK010000299.1:0-2788 GCA_046759065.1 Thermoplasmata archaeon
ATCCCCTCGCGGGACATGAGGGCAACGCTCGCGCAGTCCGCCACCGAGAGGGTGCCGTCGTACTGCAGGTGGAGCGCCATCGCCCCGTCCAGCAGGGCCTCGTCAACGAAGACGACATCGCACTCGTCGACGAAGTACTCGTAGAGCGTCTGCCCCGCCTTCCCGCCGCCGCGATCGCCAACGATGGTGACGCTCTCCGCCACGATCAGGTCGGTGACGAGGAACTCCCGAGGGACCTTCAGTCCGAGAGCCCGCTTGTGCCACCTGTCCTTGCTGTCGGCCAGGGCCACGAAGTAGGAGCTGTCCGCTATCATTTCCCTCTTTGTGCGTGGCGCTTCGATTCGACCGCATCGCCGCCGTGGGATATCAGCCCTGTGACGTCCTTCACCGTTCGCCTCCGGCGCGGTCTGATGACTATCTTGCCCTCCTCGATTGACCACTCCAGGAGGTCCCCTTCCCGTATCTCGGAGGCCTCGCGCACCTTCTTTGGCACCACTGTAAGGTAGCCCTTAGACACTTTCGTTTTGCTAAGCATTTCAGAATCACATATGGAATTCGAACTATTTAATGTTGAGCGCGAATACGCGAGGGATGACTAGCACATCATCAGGAAAAGCCACGGAGGCAGACGGACCACCTCTCCGCGCAGGGACAACGTGTCCTTGGTCACCGCCATCCCGAGGGCAAATTACATGATTTGTGTCATAACGTCCCAAGAAGTGGGATATTGTGACATGAATGCTCCCATGATTTGGAGGAGGTTGTGATGAACGGACGAAGAATAGCCACTTTCACCCGTGAGTGCCCATCCGATAACTTATTATATCAACTGATATAATATCCTATCATCTGGAATAACTATGTATCAGGACTGGAATAGGTACAGAATTCTGAGGGTTTTCTTCGATGAGCCTAACAGTAAATGGCAGCTTAGGCAGTTGGAAAGGAAAGTCGGCATCTCTCTTCCATCGGTGAAGAACCATGTGGAAGCGCTGCTAAAGGAAGGTTTTCTCAAAGTGGAGGAGGAGGGCGTTTACAGAGGCTATAGGGCATCAGTGAGTGAGAAGTTCAGAACATATAAACTGAATGATATGCTGGAGAGGCTAGGGTCCACCGGCCTCGTCAAGGAGTTAGAGGAAAGATGCACACCCAATTGTATTGTTCTCTATGGCAGTGGGGCTGACGGAAGGGACGATGAAAGAGGTGACATCGACATCTTCGTGGAAAGCGAGGAAAAAGAGGTAGACCTGGGGCAATACGAGAGACAGTTGCACAGGAAGATAAGCCTGTTGTTTGAACCCGATGTGAGAAAGCTTAACCAAGAGTTGAAGAACACACTTGCCAACGGTATCGTGCTTAGTGGATTCCTGAAGGTGATATGACGGATTGGAAGGATTGCCTGAACTACAACAAGGTGAAACAGGTCCAGAAGAACCCGGAACAGGCAAACTCCTTAGTTAGACTTGCGGAGAGGAGATTTGAATCCATCGAAAAGAGGAAGGACTATGAGTATCCGCAGCTGCTGTTGGAAGACTACTACGAGACCATCAAGGAACTCATAAGTGCTCTGCTAGCTGCTCACGGATACAAGAGCTACAGTCATGTGTGCCTCATCTCTTTCTTGAAAGAATTCTATCCCCATGCTCTAACCAAATCTCAACTCCATTTCTTGGATGACTTGAGGAGGTTGCGGAGTGATATCCTATACCGGGGTAGAGATATTGCCGAGGATTACCTCCATCGAAACCTAGCTGAGATCGAACGAATCCTAGAGCTCCTATTTGAGAAGGTTGATGAAGAGATAAGAGGTTAAGATAAATAGAGTATCTTCACGGCAAACAAGCCATCTCGTGTCACCGTAGAGCAATCCCTTCATTGAGGACATCCGATATGAATGAATCCGACTTTCTCAATCTGTCCTTGGGCTCTCTCGCAGAAAGATGAGGAGGAACGACCACGACGGAAGCACGACCGCGGCATGTGAACTTCGCGAGAAAGGGAGATTCACGGGAGCAACTATTTCTATCCCGATGCGATTCCCCTGCCGATGAGGAAGAGAACCAGGCTCATCCTGGCACTGGACGTGACCGACAGGCAGGAGGCGATGAGGGTCGTCTCCGAGGTCAGCGAGTCCGTCGACGCAGTGAAAATAGGCTATCCCGCCGTGCTTGCCTCTGGCATGGGGCTGGTGGAGGAGGTTTCCAGCGTCGCTGACGTCATCTGCGATTTCAAGGTGGCGGACATACCGAACACGAACAGGCTGATCGTGGAGGAGGTCTTCAGGCGGGGCGCGAGCGGCGTCATCGTTCACGGCTTCGCGGGAGCCGATTCCGTGCGGGCCTGTGTGGAAGCCGCCGAGGGCGATGTCTTCGTGCTGACGGAAATGAGCCACCCTGGCGGGAAGACATTCACATCACCGGTGGCGGACGAGATCGCCCGCTTGGCTGTCAGCGAGGGCGCGACTGGCATCATTGCACCCGCCACGCGTCCCGAGCGGGTGAAGGAGCTGAGAGAGATCGTCGGATCGCTTCTGATACTATGCCCTGGCGTCGGCACTCAGGGCGGCTCCGCCTCGGACACCATCGCCGCCGGTGCCGACTACGTCATCGTCGGGCGGTCGATATACCAGGCAGAGGGCCCGCGCGCCGCCGCAGAGCAGCTTGTCAGCGATATAGAGTCGGCGCTCTAGCGGCCGTCCCACACGGGCGGGCTTGGCACGCAGACACGCTTAAGTATCGCGAGGGTCATGATTTTCCCGTGGAGACTGCGCTTGAGAAATCGAACCGCC
>JBHIBK010000300.1:0-2783 GCA_046759065.1 Thermoplasmata archaeon
CCTGTCCTCGGCTATTCGAATCGCTTCGAGGCTCGTCCCCAACACTTGGACGCCATTCTTTTCCAGGATTCCTCGCTCAGCGAGCTCCGAGCACATGTTGAGGGCCGTCTGCCCGCCCATGCCCGCAAGCAGACCATCCGGCCTCTCCCTCTCGATTATCTTGGTGAGGAACTCGACCGTCAACGGCTCGATGTAGACGACATCGGCCATGTCCGCATCGGTCTGTATCGTGGCCGGATTCGAGTTGACGAGCACGGTCCTATAACCTTCCTCTTTCAGCGACCGAACGGCCTGGGTACCCGAGTAGTCGAACTCCGCTGCCTGACCGATGACTATTGGTCCAGAGCCAATGACCATGATTCTTCTCAAGTCGCTAGGCATGGTCCCCCTCCATCATCCCCACGAACTGGTCAAAGAGGCTCAGGCTGTCGTGCGGTCCTGGGGAGGCCTCGGGATGGTATTGGACGGAGAACATGGGAAGGTCCTTGTGGCGGAGACCTTCGATCGTACCATCGTTGAGGTTCCTCTCCGTCACCTTCAGTTGTCCCGGTACGCCGTCGCTCACAGCGAACCCATGGTTCTGTGAGGTTATCCTCACCTTCTCGCTCCTTGAGTCGATGACCGGGTGATTGCCTCCCCTGTGCCCGAACTTGAGTTTGAATGTTTCCGCGCCGAGGGAGAGTGCCAGCAACTGGTGTCCCAGGCATATGCCCATGGTCGGCATCTCTCCGACAAGTCGCTTGATCGTGTGAGCGGTCTTCTCCATCACGGCGGGGTGGGCGGGGTCTCCCGGTCCGTTGGAGATCAGGATTCCATCGGGCTCCAAATCAAGAATCCTCTCAGCTGATGTACCGTAGGGCACTCTGATTAATTCGGCTCTGGACGCGAGGTTGCTGATTATGCTCCTCTTGACCCCGCAGTCTATCAGGACGACCCGCTTGCCATTCGGCTTCCCGTAGCGGTGCGTTCTCCTGCAGCTCACTTCCGAGACCAGGTTGCTCTCCGTTGGATGCGGCATTCCTCTGACTCGGTCGAGGATTTCATCGGCATCGGGATTCCTAGCGGTAGAGATCGCCGCCTTCATCGTCCCATGTTCCCGTATCTTGATCGTGAGCATTCGTGTATCCACGTTGGCGATGCCGGGAATGTCGTTCCTCAGGAGGAATCGATGCAGGCTCATCCTCGAGGTTCGGTGGGAGGGCGCCTCGCAGAACTCCCTGACCACGAACGCGCTGGGCTGAACCCTCGGGGACTCGAAGGTCGACGGGTCCACCCCGTAGTTCCCTATCAACGGGTATGTCATCATCAGGATCTGGCCGCGATAGGACGGGTCCGTAAGGGCCTCGCAATAGCCCGTCATGTTCGTGTTGAAAACGATCTCGCCGTACGCGGTCCTTCTTGCACCAAAAGAGACACCCTCGAGGACCGTTCCGTCTTCGAGCACTAGGAGCCCTCTCATCGGATGACCTTTGAGGGATAGCCCTTCTCGCATTTAGGGTTTGTGTATCCCAAATGGCGATTTCATCCGGTAGTCCAACAACATCAACCTAGCAAATAGGTTTTATACAGCAATCACTTTTTCAACTGAGGTGGGGAATCTTGACCAGGAAGCTTCTGTTGTTGTCCTTGGTAATGCTGTTAGCCGTGTTTCTTTGTGCGCAGGTCACCGCTCAAGATATCGCAGAGGTCTATGAAATCGACACGTACGACAAGGACCTGGAAGCGGGGGAGAAGGTGAGTTTCAAGTGGCTCATCTACAACAAGAACGAATCGAGCATCCTTTTGACCGTCTCTGGAAGTCCCCTGAGCGGGGAGGAATGGTCCGCGTCCCTGAGCACGATCTATTTCATCATAAAGCCCGACGACTCTGCGAATGTCACGCTCAACGTAGAGTCAACGACGAACGTGAAAGAGATGACCGCTCCCATTGGCGTGTGGTTGAACGCCTCGCTGGCTGCGGACACCACTGTCAACGAATCGAACAATATGACCGCCTTCGTCAATTTCCTTTCCGCGCCTGTTGAAGTTGCGCCAGAGAACAAGATATTCTGGTTCTGGGACAACCCACTTCCAGAGCCCTTCAATGAGCGATGGATGACATTCATCATCACCATACTCATCTGGGCTGGGATTGCGGCCTTGGTGATAGGGGTGATTGACCCGACCATCAAGCGCATCGCGAGGAAATCCCAAAACGAACTGGATGACATTGTCTGGAACATGATTAGGCTGCCTCTTTTCGTAATAATCGTGTTCTACGGCTTCATCAACTCGCTCACCATCTTGGGCCTGCCTCACGAGTACATGGACCATGTTTCCCTGGTCTACAGCATCCTCGTTGTGCTAATCCTCACATGGCTCGCCTACAGGATCTTCTCAGGAATCCTGACATACTACGGTCAAACAGTAGCCCAGAAGACCCAGACCAATCTGGATGACGTGCTCGTGCCTGTAATCAAGAAGATCGGCGGGATACTGATTTTCGTCATAGGAATCGCAACTCTAGTGTCCCTCTTCGGGATTGACATAACCGCGTTCCTGGCGGGTATGGGCGTGCTCGGCATCGCGATAGCCTTCGCGGCGCAGGAGAGCCTGTCCAACTTCTTCAGTGGCATGTTCCTGCTCCTCGACAGGCCCTTCATGGAGGGCGACCTGATCGAGATCAACGGGAAGCGGTGCAGAATTGAGAAGGTCGGGCTGAGGTCCACGACGCTCTACCACAGGTCCGCTCACAAGACGCTTGTCGTCCCGAACAACAAGCTCGCGCGGGAGACGATAATCAA
>JBHIBK010000301.1:0-2781 GCA_046759065.1 Thermoplasmata archaeon
AAGAGCGACACCTGTGACTGCTCCAATTACACCAACCCAAATGAGGGGATCAATCGGCGCTTGCCCTGGCGATACCTTCAGGATACAGTCTGCCGTCACGGCTAAGGTCCCGACCGTAATCAACCGCGCCCCTATGGCTTCGTCCCCGGGAACGACGAAGTCCGCGAAGAGCGTACCAGCCGCGTCGGTACTCGCGGTGGTGATGAGTCGGTCACCAAGAATGACGTGGGCGTCGCTCGATGGAAGCAAGTCGGAGGCGTGTACGGTGACTTTCGTACCCCGTGTCGCTATGTGGGGTTCTAGCTGACAGGTCGGGAAGCTAGGAGGAGTGATGGTAATCTGGTGGCCTCCAAGTTCTTCCTGGTTGTCGCCGTTTCCGGTGGTGGGGTCAAGGGTTACAACATTGAGTAGGAAGGGATCCCTTATCGGCCCTCTGATCTCATTGGAGACGACAAGTTCCACGAGATTCGCCACGGGCACCAGAATAGGAGGAAGGTCTCCAGGGCGAGGGTCTCCGAAGAGTATGTCCGTCGCTACTCGAGCTCGAACATTCTCATCTGTAACGTCTAGGAAGGATCCCTGCCGGAACCTCCAGGTGGTCGGGGTTGCAGTCGGAATGCTCGCATTCACATCGACCCGGACGCGGCCGACAAATTCGATTCCGGTCATTGAGGTCGGTATACCGAGGGAGCGTGGGTCTCCTCCCGTCGTGACGTCCGTGTCTGTGTCGGCGAGGAAGAAGAATTCCAGATTCGCCGCTTCGGAGGGGAACAGGCCAAAGTTCGACACACCAAAGGAGGTCTCGCTGTTGCGCGTGTCAACGGACACAGTGATGGCGTCCACATCCAGATAGTCTAGCGGGACGTCACCCACCTCATCGACCCGAATCGAGCCAAGAGGTGCGGTGACAGGATCGACCACTCGATCTGGGATGTGGAGAAGTGCCTGATCACGGAGCACATCTCTTTGATTCACTGCACCGGTAGTGGTTAGGACGATGCCATCCGCGGCCTCCGTGCATGTCATCTGATATTGCATCAGGTTATCTCCATAGAGTGCGTCTCCCTCGTCGGCTTCGTCGAGATCACCATCCCCATCGCTATCTATGCCGTCCCCGTGCCGAAGGGAAAGTCCATGCCCGAACTCGTGACCAACAAGAGCCCCATCCACCCACTCCCACAGCTCTCGCCCGTTATGAGCCGTCTGACCGCAGGTGTCCAGGACGATAGATGGATCCACGATCATTGCCCTCCCAAAGTCCGTTTGCTCCGCCCCATTGCTGAAGGTGGGTCTACCCCCCCATCCCCAGTAGCCCTGTACGTTGCCGTCCAGGTCCACGAATTCGTTCATGCTGATGGCGGTCAATCCGACGACGTCGGGCGCGTTGTCCTGCCACTCCTGACGGCAGGCGTTGATGATTTCTAACCACTCCGTGTCGTCTATGTCCGGAGACACAACATCGCCTGGGTTAGATCCAGTGGAAAGCGTTGGATCCGGGATAACGGGGAAATCCGGCAGCGCGGCCGTCGCTCCGGACCGGAAGCTCATCTCCACCTGCGGAATGTAGACCAAGTCGCTGGGTCTCTCGTGCCGTCTCCACAGAACGTCATGCGTGGTGGACTCGAAGACCAGCCCGGGGTCGACCATTGATGGTGCGCCCTCGATTCCGCACCATCTGATGGGAACATGGATTACGTTGCCCGCGGACGCGGGCGGTGCCAGGATAAACATCGAGACACCAAGTAGAAGTGTTGCCAACAGGACCGGGAGTGCAATTCTCGAGTTCCTGCCGCCCCCTCTAGCTTTCGACCGCCGAGCCAATCGGACCATTGGGTGACCTCCTTTCATCAAGAAATGTCCCTCCTTCTCGTTGATGAAGCCTCCTCTATCTGAGCATGCTCGCGGGATCCGTGTGTCCCAGGCGGGTCGGGCTACGCCTCCTTCTCGAGCGGCGCTACCCGTAGCTTCCTGGAGGGCACGCAAAGCCAGGCGCTCGTGGTCAGGGCTACGACGATCGGATGGTAGCCAGTGAACTGATTTGCGATTCTAATCTCCTGCCGATGGCCCACTCGTTCTCTGATACGGTATGCAACAAGGTGATCCTTCGAATTCTTGATCTCAGCTCCATCTTTGCTCACTGGAACGCAGAAGTACCTAGCCCGGCCGATCACTGTTTCCTCTTCGCCGAACTGATCCCGAAGCCTCACCCTCGCTTCGAGAGGACGCGACCGCACCACACGGTAGCACCTGTAGTGATCGAGGCCCTCGGGGAACCTGCTGCGATACTCCTCCTTCTGCGTCGGAACCAAGAGATACTCGGGGTTCTTAACGTACAGTCGCTGACGTCTCCGTCCCGGATTGAGCTGGTTCGAGACCTCGACTCGACGGATGGGAGCACGTGAATATGCCCTGTACCAGGTGAGGTGGGCACTGGGATCCAACACTTTCTGGTCATTCTTTATCACGGGAGCTGCGAAATGGGTTAGCCCCTCTGGTCTGACGTCCTTCTCGCTCCCGAACTGGTCCTCCAGGGTCACGCACAGTGGAGGCACTTTCTGTTCCGAAACTTCGTACACCTTGAAGTGATCGAGTCTGAACCTTCGGGGAGGGCGCCGGCCGTATAGGGCGCGGATGCCCGCGATGTCGTCGGCGTCAAGGGAGCGGTTCAGTCCGCCATAATAGGCGAACATCAGTGCGTCCCGGACATTCGAGTGCTTCAGGCCCAAGGCATGGCCGAACTCATGAGCGGCGACGGTAACTAGGTCAGTGCCAGATGGGGGA
>JBHIBK010000302.1:0-2766 GCA_046759065.1 Thermoplasmata archaeon
GGTTGTGATCGTTCGCGGGGGGAGTGGTGCCGTTCGCCGACGCTCACTCAAGACCGAGACCGAGGAGATCAGAGGTGGCAGTCTCTTCAGCTTGCTGCTCACCCCTCCACACAGCCACATATCTGTGGGTACATCCCCGTTGTAGGCTTGTGGCTGGCCAAACCATACTCTCACACAGCCTACGACCATTGCACCCTAGGTCGATTGTCTCTGTGATCTCTATGCAACTGGACGAAGAGCTGCCATTCTGGAGTGCTATGTTGCGAGAAGCTTGACCGGAGGAGGACCCATTGTCGTACCTCGCAATCACAGTCGACGTGGAATCTGACTCCTCCGCTCTTGCGGATCCGACACTCCAAACCAACCTGGGAATCACACACAGTCTACCCCAGTTGCTGAATTCGCTTGCCAGTCGAGGATACCCGGCCACCCTGTTTATCTCATGCGACGTTCTGGATGTCGTGGAACACGATCTATTGGAAGCTACAAGATCAGAAATCGAGATCGCATCCCATGGCATGAGGCACCCCTTCCCGCCCACCTACCTAACGAGCTATCCTGTCGACGAGCTAGCTAGAGAAATCGCCCTCTCAAAGACCGTGCTCAAGGACCATCTAGGCGTAGAAGTACTAGGTTTCCGCGCTCCCGGCTTGCTGACCAACGAAAGGATCATGAGGTTGACATCCCTGAGCTACGAGTACGACTCGAGCATACTTCTCTTCCGAAGGTACGGCAGGCACAGGGTACGAGACTCAACGCCATACCACCCTCGCGAAAGCAACATCTGTGGGCCCGGCTGGATGCCTATTACAGAGATCCCCGTATCGAGCCTCTCGATTGGTGGATTGAAGATACCGGCCGTAGGCAGCTATATCAGAAACCTACCTCAGGTAGTTCTCCGTCGCCTATCAGAGCCCGTAGTCGTGCTGGACCTGCACTGTCAAGACTTCGTTCGCTACAGAAACTGGAAGTACCTGACCGCAGACAGGTTCCTGGGCAAACTGATACAGCTGTTGGAATACTACGAAACTCAGGGCTACCGACTCGTGAACATGAGAACCCTCTTGAGAGAACCGCTACTGTAGAGCATGGATCTCAACGATCAGAACCTAACACGCTACCCTGCTCCGTCTCGATACGTCCCGAATGGGACATCAATCCTCCGGGGAAAGGGCAGCTACCTTCTGTGGCTGAGTGGCCATTCGCAGAGCTCCTCGACCACTGGAACAACCCTCTCCCACGTGTGCCACCTCTCCCCAAGCTTCCTCCCGTTCGCTGACACCGAACTCAACCACGATGCGACAGGAAATGCTAGAGTCTCTTTCTCAATGAAGGAGGCATCACTCACATGAGCTGAGAAAAGGTATTTCCCCTGTCATCAGGCTCGGCTCCACGACCTTTAACAGGACCTCGGTCCTCACACAGATGCCATCCTCGTAGGCACAACCTCCTACAAGACCCTCCCAAAGAACTCTCTTCCCTATCGACCTTCCTCATGCTCATCATTCGCCGAACACGTATCCTACGATTGAGACGCCACTGATCCCTCACCCTCAGGACGATGGTGAAAGGGAACACCGTGGCGAGGAGAACCACGGTCGCTACCTTCTCCCGCCACCTATCCTGCTCCGCCAGATTGACCCTGAGGTTGAGAAACACGTCCCTAAGGCTCAACTCAGGCTACCACAAATGAGTCACCGAACACTTGAAAGATGAAGGTGGCAGCCACAATTCTTTCGCAGACAGCACCGAAAGAAGGCAGAGACGATATCACAGCCGGGGTCATCTCGATTTGAATATACTGTACTTGGCGTTCTACTGGTTCCCCCGTGTCGGCGGCGGCACATGGAGCACATACGAAATAGCTACCCGCCTTTCACGCAACAACGAAGTCGCTCTCCACGTGCCAAACGTCTGGTACAATCCACCAGTTCTCAAGGGATATGAGCCATGTCTATTGATCACTGCGTCTAAGTTCCCATCCTTCTCATTGCCCAACAAGCTTGCTCTCCTCCTATCAGGCCTCATCCTCTTCCTGACATCCCTCCGAGAAGCTAGGACATCGGACGTTGTCTTTGCCCAGCATCACCCTCACCACACTACCTCTCTAGGAGCACTTCTCTTGGCCAAACTCTTCGACACGAAGGTAGTAGTGAGAGCCAATGACATCTACAGACCCATAGACCAAGTGATGGAGCTTGGAAGAACCCCCCTAAGAATCCTATACCTGGCTCTGGAGGAGTACATCGTCCGCCACTCGGACCTCTTCCTTGCGTCATCTCAAGACATGGTGAAGCAACTCAAGAGGAGGTATCCGAAAGCGGCTTGGAAGATCAGGAGAAGCCCCAACGGCCTCAATCCACAATTTGTGGATCAAGCTATGAAAGCCTCCTTCTGCCGCGTCAAGGAAGGAGCTCCCCTCCTAGTCTACGTAGGGAGTGTGGCTCCCGTGTACGGACTGGAGAAGCTGATCCGCGGAATGCATCTTCTCAGCAAGCGGTATCCTAGGATTAGGCTCGTCATAGCGGGAGGGGGTTCTGAGAAGCGAAAACTACAGAGCCTAGTTCGAGGCCTCAACCTACACAGGAATGTTGTCTTCTTGGGGACGGTCATGCGGGAGAGGGCGCTATCGATCGTCGGAGAAGCCGACGTGACCATCGGCCCCCTCCTGCCGACCCAAGCCATGCCGCTCAAGGTGCTAGAGTACTTCCACATGGGGAAAGTCGTGGTGACGGGGGAGGGGTCGCTGACAAGCGAACTCGGCAT
>JBHIBK010000303.1:0-2763 GCA_046759065.1 Thermoplasmata archaeon
GTACGCCAGCGCAGAGATACCGGCCGTCGCTAGAGGACCCAAGAGTCCCATCTGCCTGAGAGCCACTTCTTGACTGGCCGTCGCTGCAGTCGTGGCCTCTTGGACCTTCTCACGAAGATCTTGATAGACGTCATTGGGAATCTGCGGTTCATAGTATTCCAAGACTTGCTCGACGCGCTCGAACTTCAGAGACGTCGGTTCGATCGGCGCTTCCAGCTGTTTGCGTTCAAACTTCCGTCGGGTTTCTTCGTTGGCGTACAAGTCGATGGCGTACCGAACCATGGCCACGAGATCCTCGAACGCAGTACTTTCTGCTAAGCGATCTCGAGTGATCATGATGTTGAGATTGCGTTCGCCAGACGTATCGACGTTCACGACCCCGAAGATGCGCCCGAGTGTCGGTAGTGCCCTCAGACCCTGGGGAAACTGAAGCGCCTTGGGTAAGAGCTTGGACACGAACAATCGATGGGAGTGATCGATCTCAATCCGCAGCCAGTCGCTCTCCGGGGTGCCATAATAGGGCAAACGAAAGCCGCCGTCGTAGACGTGGACACCGCCGTATTTAGAGAAGTACTCTCGGGCCTCACCGACCCTGATCCCGTGGGGCTGTCGGTAGGCCAATTTGAAGATCCTTATTTCGAAAGTCCCATCATTGAGGTTCTTTTTCTCGTCGAACTGTCCTGCGTTATGCGGGAAATCAGCGATCGCATACGTGTACACCTCCGGCGTCTCACCGGCATACTCTAGAGAAAGAGTGACCTGTCCTTTCTCGTTCGTTCCGACGAGCCTGGCGGTCCAAATGCCCAGGATCGCCCACATCTGCTTGTCGAATGCCTCCTCGAACTCGCGCTGAGTGGATTGGAAACGGATGGCGAAACTATCCTCGGTATCATCACGACCAAGCGATGGAGACCGGAAGGGCGGCTGCAGCCACCAGAGTTCCGCAGCGAGATCTCGAATCGACTCGACGCCCCACGTGTGCTTCAATTTGCTCAAGACGATCGAAGTGCCGTGCTCGAAAGGGGGAGGCGACGTCGTTTGGGTATACTCTACGGTCGCCTCCGTAAGCTCTTCCGCCTCGACGGCTTGTTCCCAATCCACGTAGGCTTCTAGCCACTCGCCTTCGTATTCCTTGGGGACGGTCGTTATCGTCAGCTCTTGAGCGAGGAGCTGGACCGCCAGTCGTCCAACTCCCTTCGAACCAGTCATCGGCCTCTTCAGGTACTTCGAGAGTCGCTTTTCTCCTTTGTGAGGCGTACCGATCCTCATCCAGAAGTCCCTGAACTCGTCGAGGTCCATGCCGTGACCGTCGTCACGCACCTCAATACGATCTTCGTCGGGAGCGAATTCGATCGTGACCTCGGATGCGTCCGCGTCGTAGCTGTTCTTGACCAGCTCCGCCAGGGCGATGTGGGGTTTGCCCACGAGCCTCTCGCCGAGTTCTCTCAGCAGCGCGGAGTCTATCGTGAAGTTCAAACGTGGCATGGCTAGAAGATCTCCAGATCAGTCGACGTGTGCCTCCAGGTGACACTTGATGCTCTTGGCAATCACTCTCCCCAAGTCGACAGGGACCGCGTTCCCTATGAGCCTCCCAATGACTGTGATGTAGTGAGGATCTTCGGGGGCGACGAATTCGTAGTCTTCTGGAAAAGTCTGGAGTAGAGCAGCTTCTCTTAGCGATATCGCTCGGTCCTGTTCGGGGTGTCCAAACCTGCCGTTCCCGAAACCGTAGCACTGGGCAGTGATCGTGGGAGACGGCTCATCCCACTGCATCCTCCCGTAGACGCTGGCGTAACCTCTTCCGCTCTCCTTCTTGTGACACCCGGCGACGAGTTCGTTGTCCCAATCTCTCCAAGTGCCTCCAGGCACCGACGCCCTTATCCTTCGCAGGTTCAACTCCGAAAGACGACTGGCCCTGTGGAGCGGGTCCTTCTCGCTAGTCTGCCCAGCTTCGAGTGGTTCGAGGTGGCCAATCGCGTCTCGGACGGTTCTGTATTGGTCGGGAGAATGCGTAGCTGCCACGATTTCGATCTCACCGAACTTAGATGCGAAGAGCACCAACCTAGTCCGGCGTTGGGGAATCCCGTAGTCCGGACAATAGATCTCCGGATACTCCGTGACGTGGTATCCTTTCTCCTTCAATCGGTCGACGAAGGCGCGGTAGACCTCTCCGTCCCTGAAGGTGGCCAAGTCGGGGACGTTCTCCATCGAAACGACGTCGGGTTCCACTCCACAGGTCAGGTCGGCGAACTTGGGGACCAGCCTCCACTTCTCGTCCTCATTCTCCTTCTTCTTCGTGTAAGGCGAGTAGGGTTGACAAGGTGCACATCCGACTAGTATCCTGACGTGTCCCTCCGGATACAGCGCCGCGATCGCTTCGGCGGTCACGTCCTCAACCCTCTTGTGGATGAATCTCGCTCCGTCGTTGTTCGCCTCGTAAGCATATCTGCAAGAATCATCGGCGTCGAATCCCGCCACGACATCGAATCTTTCCAGGATGAAACCGTGGGTCAACGCCCCAGCGCCACAGAACAAATCTACGACTGAACAGTTTTCCATCTGTTAGCTACTCCTGCTCCGGTTTTCTAACTATCTGCCGATGCTTCCAATCGTGGGTTTTAATGGCACGTGCGCAGAAGCGCCGCCTTATTCCTATTCCTTGTGGCACTGAGCACTTGCCCATGACGTCGCTTTCCATTTCTATTTGGCTGCTAGGTATAGTATAGCAGATTTCAGCTTGTTTGGCAACAAAGAAGCTACCTG
>JBHIBK010000304.1:0-2763 GCA_046759065.1 Thermoplasmata archaeon
AGTCTCTACTGAGGAACAGGCACGGCGCGGACATAGCCTTGCCCACCAGATCGGGTTCCTCAAAGATTACTGTCGAAGTCATGGATGGCGATACGTCCGTATCTATCAGGAGAACGGTGTCAGCGGGTCGACCCTGGATCGACCAAAGTTCGACCTTATGTTGTTCCACGCCGAAAGACGCCCCTTCGACGCCGTCATCGTCTACCGCCTGGATAGGATCAGCTGCTCGAACTTGGATCTCCAGAATCTGGTGGCGTACCTAAGTACCCTCGGGCTGGAGCTGGTCAGTGCCACGGAGCCCTTCAACTCTTCTACGATCAATGGGAAGCTCCTCTTTGATTTGCTAGCCGGCATTGCCGAATGGGAACGCGGGCTCATCCGCGAACGAACAAAAATTGGGGCCCGGGGACGGGCTCGGAGGGGTCTATGGCACGGTGGCTCCCCGCCGTTCGTGTACAAGTATGACCCGGAGACCGGAAGGCTATCGGTCCACGGGGAAGAAGCCGAGGTCGTTCGGACCATCTTCGCCAAGTTCCTCGAACTTGGCGGCATCCAGCCCCTCGTCCGCCTTTTGCAGCGGGAGGGCGTTCAGACCCGGAAAGGGAATGAATGGTCGAAGGCCACGGTATCACGGATGCTATCCAGTCCCCTTTACGTCGGCAATCTAGTGGTCAAGGACATTGAGACTAAGCAGCCTAAGCTGCGAACCGTCACCGACGAAACCTTTGCGCGGGTTCAGGCCCTAAAAGAGGAGGTGGGGAGATGTCATATCGCGAAGTTCGGGAGGCCGAGAGGGGTCGTCCAAGACATCGCCGAATACTGCAGGCGTTGCGGTAAGGAGCTTGCGGGAGCGCGTGCATACTGCGCGAATTGCGGTACGCCGCAGTGGTTACCCAGACCAATCTTCGGAGCCGAAGGCGAGGAATCACCGGCAGCCTTCCCTCTGTCCGCGGGAACCGAGGTGGCCGACCGATGATTAATCAAACGGGCCAGACAGACTCGATCTCCTCGTCCTCATTCTCTGTTCCATCCACTCACCTTGCAGTGGATGTTTCAGGAGAACAGTCGTCTTTGTCAGAAATCATGAAGATGCCCCTCTGCCATCCCACGAGGAGATGACTCTACCAATGATGGAGCAGCTGGCGGAGGAAATTGCCCGACATCTGGAGCGAGGGTTAGGCATCCCTTCCTTTGGAGACCCGCGTTTTGCCGCCCATGACCTGAAAGAGGAAAACTTCCACGAGGTGCAACCTTCTCGTCAAGCCCATCGAGTTGCTTTCGTCGATGGTGGCCAGCAGCCAATCTTCAGTTCTCCGAGTCTTGCTCTGTGGTTGCAGCGTGTTGCTTACGTCCTATACGAGGGGGACCGCAGCCTACCGAGTCAGGAGCTCAAGCAGCGCGTTGACTACTACGCCCTGGCACTGGCCGAGCCTGGGGAGGAGGACGAGTTGGAGTTCCAGGTCTACCTCTATCCAGTTGATATCGAAACTGCTCATTTGCTCCCGGAAGAAGCCCACCTCCGCTTTAGCTCGAAGGACCGAAGCCTTGCCTGGGGTTACCACCGTGTGGAAATCGGCATGGTATTGGACACTGTGAGGCTCTATGCGGAATGGACCCTTGCGAGGGCTGTTGCCGAGCACGAGCTGACGGATGGAGACGTGGTCGTGCGGGACGGCACTCTGCAGACGGGCAGAACCAACGAAGGGATCTATGCAACCGCCGCATACGATGCCGCTCTTAAGAATGGTGTTCTCTTCGGAGCCCTCTCCAAGTCCTCCACCCTCTTCACGTCCACTGGACTTCCCTTACTGTCGGCCATAGGTGGTCTAGCCCACCGCGTTCCCTATTCGACGTGGTACTACCACCCAATAGTCGACATCACGCATCCAGATCATCGGGGGGACATGTACGCCGTTCAGTTTCATTCCAGGGCCGAATACATATTCAGGTTTGAGATTCTCCGGGAGCAGGCCGAGAACGGGACCGGGCTCGTCGGGGACCTGCTCGCCACCCTGGCTCAAAACTCTCGCGACATCCGCTTTCCAGGATATCCTTTCGGCCTCATCGACGCCGACCGTGTCGCAAGGGTCCGACAATGGGAGGCTGGTCCACATATTACCCGGTTTCTCTCCGAAGCTTCGCGCCTGGACATCCTCGACCGCCTGAATGACTTCCGTCGAACCGTTGATGCCCACTCCCGCCTGGACGAGGTGATCCTTGGTGGCTGATCTCCCAGTCGTCGCGCAGGTAGTTTCCGGAACGTTTGGTGATCTGTTCCTCCGTCAGAAACATGAAAACGAATTGGAGATTGGCGACCTTTTGGTCACAGAGGTCCCCCGCGGATACCAGCTCCTGCAGGTCCAAGACCTGGCCTTCGGAAGCCAGATGCGTGAGCGCATGCTTCAATTCGTTGCCGGGATGAAGCTGGAGGAGGCACCTACGGACCTGGGTTTCATGGATGAGGCCCTGAGCACGTATGTCTTAGCATCGGTCCGATCTGTGCTGACGGTCGCTGAGGGAATCCCACGACTGCCCAAAACCCTCCCTGGCTTCATGGGAGCAGTACGCCACGCCTCGAAGGAGGACTTCAGATTCCTATTGAAACCTGAGCGACCCCTGTTCCTCGGCCAAATCCGGAGCGGTTCTAAGATCTTGGATGTGCCTGTATATTTGGACGGCGAGCAGGCCATGACCCACCATATCCTGGTCCCAGCCACGACCGGCCGAGGCAAGAGCAACATGGTAAAAGTCCTCCTCTACAGC
>JBHIBK010000305.1:0-2763 GCA_046759065.1 Thermoplasmata archaeon
GACATCTTGTGCTTAACGTGCGGAACCCGGGTAGAATCGCGCGGTAAGACCAAGGTGGAAGTAAGCATGTCCCATTCAAAGGCCAGTGCAGAGCGAGGATGGGACTTTGGCTTGAAGGATGACGATCTTGTTGCATTCGTGAAGTGCAGCCGTGTAGGCGATGAGCCCACGGAGTGGCAAGCCGCAGATCTCGTTCAGTACTTGACGGTTGGGGAGATGCGGGAGGCGTATTCTGCAGGAAGGGTAAAGATCAGCGAGGCAAAGGGGGCCGAAGAAGGATTTGAAGTCAGGGTTACCTGGCCCACGTCTCTGGCAACTGCGGACGGTATGGTCGTCGAGGTTAGTGATGCTAACATCCAGTACCGCAGACACCGCGACGGCCGAATCTTGACTCTTGGGCGTTTGAAGAGCGGTGTCCAGCTAGAGCCGCAGATAGCTGTCGGGGAAAGAGTGACTGAGGGACGTTTTGTTGCGTCAGCGGTGCCGGTCTATCTCAATGTCGCGTGTCGTGGAGGCGCAGATGAAGAATACTACACGGCGCTTCTAGCGAGCAGTTCACTCAGCGACCGCTACACGGCCGCAAAGGCCCTGTCTCGGTTTGATACAGACGGATCTAGGTCGCTCTTGGCTAGTAAGTTGTCGGATGACGCGGATCACATTTACGTTAGACTTGAAGCGGCGGCAGGGATAATGCGACGAAACGAGGGAAGAGGCCAGGCTTTCATCGAATCATGCCTTGAATCTGAATATCTGGAACATAGGCTTGAGGCAGTGATTCTGCTTGGGGAAGTCGGAAGTGTGGATAGCTATCGGCTGCTCCTGAAGACGCTGAATGACTCCAAACAGGACCCAGAGATAAGGGCAGGCGGAGCATGGTCTATTGGAGAGCTTCGTGAGCGCACCTCTCTGGATGCGCTGGTAGAATGCTTTGGAGCGGTCGACGAACCTATTCGAGTTGAAGCGGCGAGGGCTCTTGCGAAACTTGCCTCGAGTTTTCCTGATGAAGTTGCTGCTAGGCTTGGTAGAACAGACCCTGTTCGGCGTCCCGGAGTGGCTTGGGCACTGAGCCGTCTGGAGCATGTGGAAATAGAGAGGCTCATTCCCGAGCTGGTTGACGAAGACGCTCGCCATTGGGTCGCCTTTGTCGTAGGCACACACGATCCAGCAAAATATGTGAACGCGATTGAGAAACTACGCCAAACAGATGGGGAGGTTTACTTCGCGGTAACTGTGCTATGGAAGATTTTGCAGAGCTGGGTTTTTGGCTTGGATGAACACCTGTAGCTCCTATGACTACATTATCGCGATCGCCTTCGTATACCACCCGATTCGGTGAAGCGTACGTCGGGGACTCCCTTGGTCTTCTTCCCGAGGTCGATGCGGAGTCCATTGACCTAGTGGTTACTTCTCCTCCCTTCGCACTCCAACGCAAAAAAGAGTACGGGAATGAAGATCAAGAGGGCTATGTCGATTGGATACTTGAGTTTGGCCCAGTTGTGAAGCGAGTTCTGAAGGAGTCCGGTTCCTTCGTGCTGGATCTCGGAGGAGCGTACGAGAATGGAAGGCCGGTAAGATCGCTCTACAACTACCGTGTGCTAACCCGGATGTGCGACGAGGTAGGTTTTCACCTCGCCGAGGAGTTCTTTTGGTACAACCCGGCAAGACTCCCTTCGCCAATCGAATGGGTGAACAAGAGGAAGATACGGGCGAAGGACGCTGTCAACACCGTATGGTGGTTTTCCAAGTCAGACTGGCCAAAGGCAGATGTACGACGCGTTCTCGCTCCGTACTCGGCCCGCATGAGAAAACTCCTAGAGGACCCCGGTAAGTTCTACTCCCCGAAGGTACGGCCGTCCGGTCACGACATCGGCGACCGCTTTGGTTCAAATCGCGGCGGAGCAATCCCTCCCAATCTACTTCAGATTCCCAACACGGAGAGCAATTCAAGGTACTTACGTCTCTGTAAGGCCGCTGGCGTCAAGCCTCATCCGGCTCGCTTCCCACGGGGCTTGCCTGAGTTCTTTATCAAGTTCCTCACCCAACCGGGCGATCTCGTTCTAGACATCTTCGGGGGATCTAACACGACAGGAGAAGCAGCGGAGGCCCTTCACCGAAGGTGGATCGCATTTGAGAAGGACCCTAACTATCTGTCCGCTTCAATTTTCAGGTTCGTTGAAGGCTTCTCGGACCGGGAGGCGCTCGAACTATTTCGTTCACTAGAATCTGGCCGGACGGTAACGCTGTGTCCCCGGCAAGGGGACCTGTTCGACCAACACGTTACTCACACGTAATACCAGAGGTCCGCTGGTGACCCCCCTCACCCACCTTCACACCGCCGATGTCCATCTGGACGCCTGCCTGCCGGACAGGCAGGCCTACGCCTACTGCCGCGACGGCTACTGGGCCGGGCGCCGTCGCCTCATCGAGACGGTATTTCCTGGGCAACGGCCCTAGGGATAAAAGGCGAAGGAAAAAGGCGGCCGGAGCGCGCTCTGGCCGCCGAGTATATCCTTGCGAACGGTTAGGTCTTAGAGGCCTCGACCGGCTTCAGCTCGTTGATGCGGGCCCGCACCGCCTCCCTGTCCTTGAACCACTGGGCGTCCAGCTCGATGTACTCCTTCTGGTCGTCGGGGCAGTCATCCTCGGCGAAGATGGCCGTGACGGGGCATACCGGCTCGCAGGCGCCGCAGTCGATGCACTCGTCGGGATCGATGTACAGCTTGCGGTCGACGCCCTCCTCGTAGTGGATGCAGTCGACAGGAC
>JBHIBK010000306.1:0-2747 GCA_046759065.1 Thermoplasmata archaeon
ATACAAGACCAGATTCATTATTGAAGACGGGAGGCCATTTCCGGGCGTGAGCCTCCAGTTAGAAGCGCAATAAGGAAATTTCCCGGAGAGGGTTCTAACCGTCCTGCAATTTTCCTACACATTTCTTGCACGCCTAACTCACTAATTACCTTACAATTAGTCGAACGGGGGCAAAAAAACCTCACTCTCTCCCTGAGAAAACGAAATTTCGCCATTAAAGGGTAGAAGCCCAGAGTTTGGGCACACCGAAAAGCGAGCTCCTTGGGCTTTGGCAACACCGGGAACCGGACTTAAGCTTTTTCCCGGGACCTTCAATGAGAATGGCGAAGAAAGAAAGAGAAATAGTCAACCAGACTATCGATTTCTGGCAACCCCTGAGTAATTCGACTATTACGCCGGATGATGCCAGGGTGATAATCGAGAACGTAACGCAATTCTTCCAGATCCTTGGGGAATGGGATAGACAAGGTAACAGGCTGGGAATAGAACCAGATAATGAGCCAGCACTAATGGAGGCTGATAGATGAATTCAAGCGTTTCGCAAATCCTGGCTGATAAGTACGGCATATCCACCCGGCCAGGCGGGAAAACGGGCTGTCCCTTCTGCCACAAGAAGACATTCTCGGTGAAGAAGGATGATGCCCTGGGTAAGTGCTTCCATCCTCACTGCGGACGTTTCATTACCCCGTACCGGGAACAGGATGAGTACCAATTCTCAGCTCATCAAGCCCTTGAGGACATCTATCACGATTTTCATCGAGAGCTACTCGGGCAGAAGGAAACCGAAGACAGGAACGCTTATTCCTATGTTGTTAGGGAGCGGGGCATCCATCTACAGGTCGTGGCTGATTCCATGCTGGGTGCGGTTCCGAAGGAATATGACATAGACTCGAGGTTCGCTCCGCTGGTCAGGAAGGCTGAAGCCGCTGTGAGGGCCGAGACGGAAAAACCGAAAGACGGGAGGGGCCGTCACAAGAAGTCTACAGGTCCCACAGCCCAGGATCACCTGGACTTCATCATAAGCACACGGGAGAAGCTCAAGAAGTGCATCAGCGGCTGTGCAGGATGGCTCTGCTTTTTCTATACGGACTCCAGGCACCGAATCGTGGCCATACGCTTCCGGAGACCCTATTCAAAGGAGATCCGTTATTTCAAGCCTTTCAAGACAGCGGGACTCTTCGGACACGGGGTCTTCACGCCCTATGAATCCGAGGAATGGAAGTGGCTCAACGATCAATTGATCGTTACGGAGGGCGAGTTCAACCAGTTGCAGCTACAATCACTCGGCGTCCGTGTGGCGGAAGCAGAGGGTCTGCGACCTGAAACAGGCTATGTGTTCGCCTCCGCGGTCGGTGGCGTCACGAATGCTGACTATGAGACAATCCACAAGATCGCACGGCACCCTGTCATCTGCTACGATAACGATGCGAGTGGCGCCGGCTTTGCCTTGGTGGAGAAAGCACGCCAGCGAAGGAGCGTCACCGCCTTTACCACCCCGGAACCGGACTCCGACCTGGACAGTTTTATCCGCTCTTTCGGCGGTGATTGCAAAACCGGCTGGCAAGCTGTACAGGCACTGTTGAGGGAACGTAAGCTCTTTCCCCGACTGTTGGATGCAGTCAGAGTCGAGATCGACGGCATACGACGTCTAGAAGGACGATCCGGGGGACTGAAGCGTTTTGAGATACGCCGGAGAGTGACAGAGATCATCGTCTCGGATTTGAAGGGGCGTGGCCGCTTCTTCCATGACGGCACGAGGACATACGTTTTCCTGGATGAAGAGAAACGCTTACTCGCCGTGGAGCAGGATAACCAGGACCTCGAATTGCTGCTTTCTCAATACGGGATCGTCCCGAGCGATGAGCTTCACAAGTTCATGCTGGACACCCTGCGGCTTGAAGGCTTGGAACATGGCGAGCACAAGGATGTCCATCTGTTGTCCCACTACAACCTAAACACCGGGACGGTCTACCTCTACAACTTCGACAACCAAATCCATAGGATCACCGCTGACAATATGGATCTTGTTGACAATGGGACGGACGGGGTGCTTTTCCTGCATAACCCCAAATGGAAACCCTTCAAGCTGGGAGCGTCGAACCCGAACAGCTCCGCTCTTCACGAGGTCCTCCTCTCCAAGTTGCACTTCCGGGACGGGGAGCTGACCGTGGATGAGCAACGTTTGCTTGTTATGATCTGGTTGTATAGCCTCTTTTTCCCCGAACTCTTCCCTACCCGCCCGATCCTGGCTCTGATCGGGGAGGCAGGAAGCGGTAAGACCTTCGCGCTGCGTATGATAGGACAGCTTCTCTTCGGGCCCTCCTTCCAGGTAACACAGGTTTCCAGCGACCCAAAAGACTTCGACGCCGCCGTCACCCACGCTCCGTTCGTGGCTGTGGACAATGCGGACTCGAAAGTCTCCTGGCTCGATGACAGCCTCGCCGTCGCTGCCACGGGTGGAAGTATCAAGCGACGTGAGCTCTACACCACAAACCGGCTGGTGGAATACCCAGTGGGAGCGTTTCTCGGAATCACCTCCCGCACACCGCATTTCCGACGGGAAGACGTCGCAGACCGCCTGCTGCCATTCCAGGTCGAGCGCTTCGACGCGTTCATACCGGAGTCCGAACTTCTCGCTGAGCTGCAGAAACAGCGGGACGCGGTCTTCAGTGAAGCGGTTGGTCACATCCAGGAGATCTTGAGGGCGCTTCGGGATCAGAAAGGGAAAACCTATCCCACCCGGTTCC
>JBHIBK010000307.1:0-2742 GCA_046759065.1 Thermoplasmata archaeon
ACAGACTGGTAGATTTCGATCCCGCTGACCGAGGAGTTCGCGATTGTTGTGTTGGCTAGATTCGGCGAGGCTTGATTAAGCACTACGCTTCTTTGGGAGTAGTTTACCCTTACGTGGTTGAGGATAGATTCGATGTCAATGCTATCATCTTCGAAGAATATCCCCTTCCAGTCTCCTCTTCTTCCTGGGTAGGAATAGGATGTCATGGTTATGCTCGAAGAAGGAAAGCCCTCCATCACCAGAGTTCCTCTGACCGTCAGGCCCGTATCTGGGCAAAATCGTACGGTAGATCCTGCATGGATGATCAATCTAGCACCTTGCTGGACTGTGATGTTGTCACATACGCCAAACGGACTATCGCTCAAACTCCATTCATCGATGCCTGAAATGGATAGATTCTTCCACGTCCTGACCCTCTTTTGAATCACATCGAAGAAGGCAGAATCACTGAGAGGGGCAACTCCCTCGTAGGAGGCCACGACCTCGTAACTGGTGCCAACAAAGTCCACCATCCAGTTGCTATACACCTCAACCGAACTGTTGGTCTCGTTGTTGATGGGGAGGATGGTCTCGTTGAGGGCCTCCGTGCCATTTGGATACTTCCACACGAAGGACACATTCTCCAGAAAAGTGCCGTTGCCCAGAAAACCCAGGTTGGCGGTTGCTCTGGCAATGGTGTTGTTCTCGTAGAAGTTGCTGTTGAGGGACAAGCTGAGGGATTCTACATAGACAGCTTCGTCATAATACCAGACGTTGAAGTAGGATTCATCCGATTCGCCTGAATCATTGTGTGTGCCCTTCACTCTGAAGCCTCTCCCGTTCATGTTGGATGTCCAATTGCTGTATGCCGCGAGGTACGTGCCGGTCCCTATCTGGTACGGGATCATGTTCTTTGTTTCGTTGAAAATCGTTACATTTGCCGGGGTGTACCATTCGAAAGTCATGGGCAAAGGGGGTTGTGGTCCATTGTACTCAATGATAAACTTCGCAGTGACGACCTCACCTACGAAATAATCGGTCTTATCAGTGGATATTTCGCCAGATTCGGGTTTGACTCCTGCCTGGACAGTCACAGGCACAAGGATTCCCGCTAGCAATAGGAATAGAGCTAACAGGATGTGTAAGAGCGAGCGACCCATGCAATCCAGTGGTTGTATCTGCTGGCGTGGTTATATTACTTTCGTGATTATTCATGAAATGGAGAACAAATCTGGCTATTCCCTGTTCACCTTCCCCTATATACTGCTCGGTAGGTGGTAGTTGGTAACTGATTTGGTGAGCACCAAGACTCCCTTATATACTCACATTCCAATATGCAAAGCAGAGCAGTGATTTCCTCAAATGTATGGAGAGGGGGGATTGTCTGCGTGTGCCGAGGAGGGGCGCATAGCCAGGAATGGCGGTCTCGTCCCCTTTGGGATGGGATACAAGTACCCAACGGCCTTGAGGAGGAAGGCAAGAAATGGCAAGAAACAGGAACAAGGTTGTAGTAACGATTCTAGCCGTATTGATGGCATTCTCGTACCTACCGCTCGTTTCGGCCAATGGAACCACGGGGCACATATGGTTGGACTGCGACCCGGGAGAAAAGGCTCGAGGAATCGGTGGATGGCCCGCTGGGGGCATTATATGTCCCGCGGACTATGAGCCGAATCTCGTATACAACTTCACCCTGATCGTGGAGAACCGTGGCAATGAGCCACTCACCGACCTAAGGATCGCTATGGCAATTCATGGGCCCGATCCGCCGCCGCCCGAGACCACTCCGGACGACTTCGTGAGCATTCAGATAGAGGGTTCTATCCACTATCTTGGCGACTTCGGTTCAACCGAGTACAACCCGTTCGATGAGTCGTTTGGTGGAAGACACCATGTGTATTCGGGAACGGATGCGATCTGGGACATCTACTTCCACTCACCCAACGTGGTGCCGGCGAAGAGCACAGCCTACTTGACGGTGACCGTCGTACTGGGTCCAGATCCGAGCGATGACTTCGAGATACACTTCGATGCGTTCGACACGATAACGGGATACAAGACACCCAACGGGCACGACATCACCTTCATATCTGGCGCTAGGATTCCCGAGGAAAAGGAACCGCCAGTAGCCTGTATCGTGGGCGGCGATGAGATCACCGTCAACGAGAGCGATGAGGTGACCTTCGATGGCTCCTGCTCGTACGATCCAGATGGATGGATTGTCAGCTATGAGTGGGACTTCGACGCTCTGGTCGACTCCGATGGGGACGGAAATCCCGAGAACGATGTGGATGCCACTGGGATGATAGTGACCTTCACTTGGTATGACGACTATGAGGCAGACGTGAAACTCACGGTGACCGACAATGACGGCTTGCAGGACTCCGCCTACCAGCATGTGTTTGTGCTGAACGTTCCTCCGGAACTTGAGTTCGAAGGCGCGTTCATAGAGTTCGAGCTGGGCCTGAGGGTTGCGGGTGAGAAGTGGCACAACGTTGAGATGAAGGTGTACAAGAACTACGATCCTGAGACCGGCGACTTCGATGAGGAGATCGGCGCATTAGAGGTCGAGAGATGGCCCGGACCTCCAGACCAGAACCCGAGTTCAGGTGCGTCACTCCTAATCAGCATAGACATAACCGGACAGGACACGTACACGGTTGTTGTCACCTATGATCCATTCGAGGACCAGGGTGACGCAATATTGGGCGATCAACCGATCAACGGGCAACTGTGGGGAGCAAACCCCATCTGGCTCACAGC
>JBHIBK010000308.1:0-2735 GCA_046759065.1 Thermoplasmata archaeon
CGTGTTTGGGAGGAATCCATCTGCCCTTATGAAATCGTTTCGGAGGAAAGCAACAATTATAAGCCCAAACACAGCTTATCAACCCAGGTCGTGGAGGATGAAGACTCGTCTGGTAGTGTTGCTGCTGTTGTCAATATCCTTCTCAGCGATTATGATCCTTCCAGAGACAGCGAGGGCGACAACGCTCTACGTGGGCGGGGCGGGTCCGGGGAACCACACGACGATACAGGGAGCGATAGACGCCGCGAGTCCTGGGGACACTGTGTATGTGTACAGCGGGACGTACGAAGAATCCGTTTGGGTTTACACCTCCTTGTCAATCATCGGGGAGAATAGGGACAACACGACAATCGATGCCAACGGCTCAAGTCCCGGAATCTGGATAACCGCTGACTGGGTGAACATCACCGGCTTCACAGTGACGAATAGCGGGTCAAGCAACATCGCGCCCGCCTTCTTGGGAATAAAGCTGGAGCACGCCCACAATTGCCTAATCGCCGGCAACAACATCTCAGGGAATCATCAGGGCATCTACGCCTATCGCTCGAATGGAACGATCATGACCGAGAACATCGTGTCGGGCAATTATTGGGTGTGGACAGCCATTCAACTGATAGAATCACACGAAGCCACGATCTTCGGCAACCAAGTCGTGGAGAACCACAAGGGGATTGGGCTCTACCGATCACACTCTGCTACGCTTTCCATGAACAACGTATCGGACAACTTCGTGATCGGAATCCATCTCCAAGCTTCGAACAACAGCAGGGTAAGTGGCAACATCATGGCCAATCAGAGGACAAACCTTCTCATTGAGGGGACAGATGGCGCTCTCGTCTCGGGGAACACCATCTCCAGGATTCATCCCTTCTCCTCTGACGGCATCCACCTCTCGGAGTCCACCAATATCACACTCGAAGGAAACGCTATGAGTGGCGTGGGAGTGCGCCTATCCGGCGACTTCCTCCAGCACTGGAACACCCACAGCATTGACACCTCGAACATCGTCAATGGCAAGCCCGTTCGCTACTGGAAGAACGGCAAGAACTATTTCGAAACCGAGGAGGCGGGACAGATGATATTCGCAAACTGGACCTTCGGGTGGATAGGCGACGCAGATTTCGTCAACTCCTCCGTCGGCATCTCTCTCGGCTTCTCAAACCACTTCTGGATTCAGAGGGTCAACGTCTCCGGCAACTCCATCGGGATGCAGTTTCGCAAATCGTCCCATAACACCTTGCTCTTCATCAACACGACTCGGAACGGTGAGGGTATCGTATTCCACAGTTCCGCATATTTCAGACTGGAGAATGGCAACATCTCGGACAACAGCGTAGGGATTCAATGCACCAGTTGCCACGAGGACACAATCACACACAACATAATATCCGGGAATGCTGACGGGATTGTGCTCGACAACTACTCCATCTACAATCTCATCTCGGGCAACAATCTCCTGGACAACGTGAGGCAGGCGAACGATACCAGCACGTTCGGAAATCACTGGAGCGGGAACTACTGGAGCGACTATGACGATTCTGACGAGCATGGCGGACCCAATCAGGACCAGCCGGGAAGCGACGGCGTCGGAGACGTCCCCCACAACATCTCGGGAGGACCCTGGAATGACAGTCGCCCCGTCATGGATCCACTCAGGTTGCCCGCCAATCTGCTACCGCAGTGCCAGATCCTGACGTCGCTGTCTTCAGACCTCTCAGGCGTTGTGGTTATTGAGGGCACGGCCGGTGACTTGGACGGGTCGATTGAGAAGGTGGAAATCAGGATTGATGACGGACCGTGGACTGAGGTCAACGGGACAACCGCTTGGAGCTCCGCTTGGGACACCTCAACCGTCTCAAATGGAAGGCACACGATCGAGATTAGGGCATTCGACGGCGAGGCCTACACCACCATCAGAAGGGAGGTGAATGTCAAGAACCGTGGCCCGGGACCCCTATACACAGAGGCATGGGTGTGGGTAGCGGTCGGCGTAGTCGCGATGTTCGTTACGGTGGCTCTGGTCCTTGAGCGGAGAAGCAAGAGGAAGGAGCGGGAGTAGCCCGCCCATATGAAATCGTTTCGGGGGAAAGGATTAAGCTTAAGAAGTCAATTCACACGCAGAGAGAGGTGGAGGAGGTGAGCGAACTGAGCGCAGAAGAGAACATGCGGGTTGTTGAGGCACAGATGGAGGCTTTCAACGCTGGTGACTTGGATCGATGTCTAGCACACTTCTCAGAAGACACGGTCCGATATGCACCAGGCCTCTCGGAACCCATCAGAGGTCGTGACGCACTGCGGGAGGCCGTTGAGTCGTTTCTCGCTCCGTTTCCCGATATGAGGGCCGAGAAGGTGAGCATCTTCGCCCAAGGAGACCTCGTGTGCCTTCAGGCGGTCGCATCAGGGACACATAAGAACACGTTCAGCGGTCCTCGGGGCGAGATACCGCCCACGAACAACCCTGTCAGTATTCGTGTCTGTCACGTGTTCCAGGTGAAGGACGGGCAGATCACCGAGGATCACCAGTACTTCGATCTCGTCGGTCTCCTGGCCCAGCTGGGCGTCGAACTCTAATCTGCTGGCGCGCTGCTTTGGGCGGGAGTATCGGGGAGGGATGAGACGCCCGCAGGAAATCGTTTCCCTTGACCCGAAGAAACGCTTAATTGCCCGCAATCCATAGGTCTCGCTGGGGAGGGACATGCTAGAAGTAAGAAACCTCTCGAAGAGCTTTCGCAAGG
>JBHIBK010000309.1:0-2734 GCA_046759065.1 Thermoplasmata archaeon
CACCAGTCCCGGATCTGGACCAGGGAACAGCCAGAACGGATGGGAGGCCTGGTACGCTCTCGGTTGGTGGGCCGCCTACAACGCCACGGGGAACCAGACCTTCCTGGACAACTACCAAAACATCACGGACAGACTGATTCTGAGGGACGGGGACAGGGACGGTGGAATTCCCACGAACGTGGGAGACCCCGATAATACGGATGAGTCGTGGGTCTCGGCCTACCGCGCCTATTTCTGCCTCCGTCAGGGGATCAAGATATACGACCTCAGGCCGCCCGGCACGCCAAGAATAGCGAGCATCGAGATGACCGACAGCTCGAATGTCACGCTCACCTGGAATCTCTCGGCGGATGACGGAAATGGAACAAGCGACGTCTTCGCATACGAGATTTTCACCTCCGAGTCCTTCCATTCGTCCGGAGCGGGATATCAACTTCTCGCGACGGTAGCCAACGGAACGTCAAGATACGTTCATGTCGGGGCGGGCTCGGATGCCAAGATGCACTTCTACTACGTTGTCGCGAGGGATCTCGAGAACTTCACCTCCAAATCGGAGCAGGCGGTCAAGTTCTCAAAGGTTCTGCCCGTCGGACCGAACCTGGTGTGTCTTCCCCTGCTCGATGGAGACGTCCCGGTCGAGAACGCCCTTGCGGGAATCCAATACGACCTTGTCCGTGCATATGGCGGCTCGGCGGGAAAGCCTTGGCTCCTTCACAGCCCAGGCCGCGCTTACAGCGATCTTGCGTATGTGAATAGCTCCTCGGCACTCTGGGTCAACGTCACCTCGCCCTCGGACCTCGTCATGACAGGTCTCGTTCCACTGAGCACGACCATACGATTCAGTGGCGGATGGAACCTCCTTGGGTTCTCCTCCTTCATCGCCAACTACACGGTCTCCGCGCTGAAATCGGAGATATCTGTCATCCGGGTTGAGGGATTCGACGGCATGGAACTCCCCCATCGTCTCAAGACACTCCAAGATTCAGACGTTCTCGAGGCGGGAAATGGCTATTGGGTAGGGACGGACGAATCTGGCACAGTGACCATAGAGATTTAGACCGATCCCTGCTCTCTCGCTCTGTTCAGTCAAGAAAACCATATTAGCGGGGACGGCATTCGTGCCAGAGTGAAGCAAAAACAACTCGAGATCCAGCTACAGAAGGCTGAACCGTACGTCAAGCCATCCGCCAAGTTCGAGCAGTATTCGACGCCCGCCGACATTGCCTCTGACATGCTCTGGACGGCGTTCATGGATGGAGATGTCCAGGAGAAGAAGGTGGCGGACCTGGGCTGCGGCACAGGGATTCTCGGAATAGGCGCTTCCCTCCTCGGAGCGAGCGAGGTCATCGGTGTGGATCTCGACGCACATGCCATCGAGGTCGCCATACAGAATGCCGCCAAATTAAGGGCCAATGTCCGCTTCGAGATCATGAAGGTCTCCGATTTCCGCGAACCCGTTGACACCGTTGTCCAGAACCCACCGTTCGGCGCCCAGAAGAGGCACGCCGACATACCCTTTCTCACAACTGGAATGAACATCGCAGAAGTCGTCTATTCGCTTCATCTCTCCGAGACTGAGGGATTTGTGCAGAAGAGGGCGGAAGTCCTCGGGAATTCCGTGGAGATACTAAAACGTTATATATTCGTCATACCCCATACACACGAGTTTCACACGAAGGAGAAAGTGAGTTTCAATGTCGCACTCTTCAGAATCAGAAAAGGATAAGTCCATTAGGGCCAAGAAACTGGTCCTTCCCGGTGATGAGCTAGCCGTGAGCGAGGAGTACATTGCTGGTGAAGGAACGCTCGATGAGAACGGAAAGATCTACGCCAGTACAGTTGGCATTCTCGAGCTGGACAGTAGGGAACGAGCCTTGAGGGTTAGAGCCTTCAATCCACCAATCACTCTGAAAAAGGGAGATGACGTCATCGCCGTTGTCACAGGAACAAGGGAGTCCATGGGAACGGCGGAGGTCATAAGGGTCGAGGGCAAGGAGAGGGCCGTATCCGGAGAGACAGACGGGTCAATACATGTCTCGAAGGTTTCTTCGAGCTACACCAAGTCCGTCAAAGGTGAATTCCGTATAGGGGACTTCATTCGCGCGAAAGTGATCCAGACCGAGCCGTCGCTTCAATTGACGACATCAGGAAGGAACTACGGCATTCTGAAGGCCTACTGCCATCGGTGCAGGCTTCCCATGGAGAAGAAAGGGAATCTTCTCTATTGCGAGAATTGCGATTCAACCGACAAGAGAAAGATAGCCGCTGACTATGGTGGCACATTGGTCAGAACGGAAAACAATAAGAAGCATCAGAAACATATGGAAGAGAAGGAAGCACCATGAGCGACGGTACAGAGGAACTTCTGGAGGAGATACGAAGGTTGCGTGCTGAACTCCATGAAGTGAGAGAGATTGTGAACACGCTCTTCAACATGGTCGTTGAGGTTGACCTCGATGAGGAATTCGAGAACATCCACGATCCGAGATCCAACCTCTCAATGTACAACTGAGATGCCCAAAGTTCCTGAACTCATTCAGCGTCACGAGAAGTGGCGTTCCGAGTGCATGAATCTCATAGCCTCGGAGAATGTGACAAGTGAAGCTGTTAGGCACCTTCTGGCTTCTGATTTTGGACACCGTTACACACTACCCCTGAACAGGTACCTGCATGGGGTCTACGTGGACAATGCCTACAGGGGCACGAAGTATGTCGATGAGGTCGAGAGCTACGG
>JBHIBK010000310.1:0-2727 GCA_046759065.1 Thermoplasmata archaeon
GTTCTTGAGCCGAGCGTGAGCGATAGCCTTGGTCTGCTTGGGGTTGCTCAACACCACCTCATGACCCAGACGTTGGAGAAGATCCACAAACCAGTACCAGCTAGCCGTTGCCTCAACCGCCACATAGGCAGGACGACCGATCGCGTCGAACGCCTCTTGCCCCATCTCAGCCTCGGTCGAAACGGTGAACTCTCGCAACTCCCCACTCTCCTCGATAACTGCCACATGGGCGTAGCGCTTGTGAAGATCGACTCCGACGTGTACCATGATCCTGGCCTCCTCGCTCAGGGGTGCGCTTGGATGGTGCCCTCCCCTGGGTGAACAGTCCGCCTCAGGCGGATCCGCCTGAGGCGGAGAGGCCAACTTGCTTATGACATCATCGTGTAATCCGCCCTCCACCGTGACGAACAGAACCAGGCCTGGCGCGAAGAGATGTATGCTGGGTCACCGAAAACGAGCGTTTGACTCGGCCACCTTGCCGAGAGATGTTATTCGCCGTTGGGATAGGCGAAAAGGAAGCTGGGTGCCCGACTGGAACAGACTGTTTCGAGTCGGTTTCCGAGCTAGGCCCGCGTCTTCTTGCTGGCCAGGACTTCGCGGCACGGTATGCAGAGGGCCTTCCCCTTCAGATCAATGTTCTCAACATAGGTGGATGAGTTGAGAACGCACGTCTGATCGAGGCAATGAACCAACCCAAAGGTGTGGGCCATCTCGTGAATCGCTTCTTTTTCAAGCCTCCCCTGGAGCAGAGCTCCGTCCTTCGGAAGGCCGTAGAATTGGTTTCTGAGCCTGTGGGTCGAGACGAGGGCAGCGGGACCATTGAGCTGAGCCTCTCCAAAGACAAAGGTTAAGATCGGAATGAAGAGGTCAACATCGGTGACGCCCAGCATTTTCACTGAGCCCTCGGGTTGGTTCCTCAGCAGGGCGGCAAGGACCTCGGTCGAATGGTACTGGCCGCGTGCCGGGTCGTAGGCGAATTCGGGGTCAACGGTAGAGGGCCCGATCCTTGATTCCATCTCGAAGCAATAGCTGAGAGCCTCGGAGAGGGCGAGGAGATCGATATCATCTGGGGCATCAACCGAAATAATGTAGAGAGCCGACATGAGAGCTATGACAATGGCGTCTCACAAACCGAGGAGGGTGAAGCATTGAACGGGCAAGTGTCAGCCTTAAAGAGCAGGCAAACTCCCGTGCCAGGGACAAACATTGTCGTTCAAGGATATCAGACGACCTTCACTCTGACAACGGAGGAGATGACACCAGAGCCAGGGTGGTCGGGGTGTGGAACGCGGGAGTTGCAAGACCGTCGGCTGGATTGGTCATCCACTTGTGAAGGAGCCTTCACTGTTGAAGACCGTACCGTTTGATCTTGTTATACAGCGTTTGCCGATCGATCCTCAGTGTTTCTGCCGAGCGGGTGATATTCCAGTCCATCCTGTTGAGGATGTTGATGATATGGGACTTCTCCACCTCCTCGAGGGAGTCGGACGCTGGGGGCGTGATTTCTGTCTTAAGTTGGAAGGGAAGGTCTTCTTCCCGAATTATTTCGCCCTTGACCACCACCATCGCTCTTTCTATCGCGTTCTCAAGCTCGCGCACATTCCCCGGCCAGTTGTATCGAACAAGGAGGTCCATTGCCTCGGGCGAGATCTCTCGAACCCTCTTGTTCATTGCCATGGCGTACTTGTGGACGAAGTGCTCGGCAAGCAGCGGAATGTCCGAGCGGTTCTCCCGCAGAGGAGGCAAGTAGATGGAGAAGACGTTGATCCGGTAGTAAAGGTCCTCCCGAAAGGTCCCCTCTTTAACGGTCTGCTCCAGGTCTCGGTTGGTGGCGCAGATGACGCGAAAGTCGACCCGGATCACCTTGTTGCCCCCGATACGGGTGAACTCCTTCGTCTCCAACACACTTAAAAGATCCATCTGGGTCTTCATGCTGATGTTGCCGATTTCATCAAGGAACAGGGTTCCCCCATCGGCCATCTCGATCTTACCTTTGCGGTGGTATTGAGCCCCCGTGAAGGCCCCCTTCTCGTGGCCGAACAGCTCGCTCTCCAGTAGGGTTTCAGGAAGCGCCCCGCAATTGATCGGGATGATCGGGAAGTAACGCCGGGGGCTGTTACTGTGGATAGCCCGCGCTATGAGTTCCTTTCCCGTCCCGCTCTCTCCCCGGATGATGACAGTAGCGTCGGTCTGAGCCACCGTCTCCACCAGATCGAGCACCTTCTTCATCGCTGAGCTTTCGCCCACTATCTCGTCGTGCCTTGCCAGTCGGTCTATCTTTCGCCGCAGTCGAATATTTTCATCCGCCAGCTCCCTCTCCTTGAGAACCCTTCTGATGACCAGGGAGAGCTCATCGGGGTCGAAGGGCTTTGTGATGTAGTCGACAGCACCCTCCTTCATAGCCTGGACGGCCGTCTCCACGGTCGCGTAAGCCGTGATCATGATGGTTATAACATCCTCCTCGATCTCACGGATGCGCCTCTGAAGCTCCATGCCGTCCATTCCTGGCATCTTGATGTCTATGAACACGATGTCCCAGTTGTTGGCCTGGAGTTTATTAAGGGCCTCCTTGGCGTCCTTCGCCGTGTCCACGCGGAAGCCGTCAGACTTAAACCATTTGTAGAGAGAGTCCCTCACGGAGAACTCATCGTCAACTATGAGTATTCCGGTATCCTTTTTCATAAAACGTCCTCCAGAGAGCCCTTCGGCCGCACCTCTTCACCCTCC
>JBHIBK010000311.1:0-2727 GCA_046759065.1 Thermoplasmata archaeon
GGTCCCTGTGCTCATCACGGACTCGATCAGCGGGTTCAGCATATTCGATGCATCGTTCTCCTCTGGATACACCTTGCCGAACTTGGCCACCCTCCCACCGAGGTAGGGCTTCTTCTCCACGAGATGAACCTCGAAACTGTTCGCTGCGAGGTCCCTTGCTGCCGTCAATCCTGAGATGCCGCCGCCGACGACGAATGCGACCGGAGAGACGTCAACCGTCGACCTCGCCAGTGGGTCGAGATTGGCGACCCTTGCGACGGACATCTTCACGAGGTCCTTCGACTTCTCCAACGCCTCCTCCTTGTCCGGGTGGACCCAAGAGCAATGGTTCCGGATGTTCGCCATGTCGAGCAGAAATGGGTTCAGACCAGCGGATTGAATCGCACTCTGGAAAGTGGGCTCGTGCGTCCTCGGAGAGCATGCCGCAACGACGACCCGGGTGAGGCCCTCCCGCTCGATGGCCTCAATAATCTTCCTCTGACCCTCCTCAGAGCATGAGAAGATGTTGTCCTCCGCATACACGACATATGGCAGGCCCTTCGCGTACTCTGTGAGGTTCTTGACATCCACGACGGAAGCGATGTTCTTCCCGCAGTGGCAGACGAAGACGCCGATTCTTCTCTCGTCGGTCTCTAGCTCATGATAACCTCCTGGCGGCGGGAAGATCCGTTCGCCCGATATGTCCGATGTCGCACGTGAGGCGGCACCGATGCCGTGGCACGTAGTGTCGGTAATGTCCAGCGGGCGGGTCGCCATTCCGCAAACGTATATGCCAGAGCCAGGGGTGTCCAGCGGACCGAAGCTGAAGTCCTCCTTCTCAAAGAATCCGTAGTTGTTGAGTTCAACACCGAGCTTCTCTGCGAGCTCCTTGGCTCCCTCCGACGGAACGATGGCGACGTTGAGTACAACCATGTCCACGGTCAGTTCGTCAATGCCTCCCGCAAGAGTGTCCTCGTAGCGGAGCGTGAGCGTCTTGTCCTCGTTCTCGGCGATCTCAGCGGGGCGTGCCCTGATGAAACCGGCGATCTTGTCTTCGTATCTGATCTTCCTGTAGAACTCGTCGTATCCCTTTCCGGAGGACCGTATGTCCATGTAGAATATGGTTATCTCGACATCAGGGTCATGCTCCTTGACTAGGTAGGCTTCCTTCAGGCCGTACATGCAGCATATCCGGGAACAGTAGTCGTGCCCGACCCTCTCGTCCCTGGAGCCGACGCAGTTGATGAATGCGACCTTCTTCGGATGTCTGCCGTCCTTGGTGAGGACCACTCCCATCGTTGGACCGGAAGCAGAAAGGAGCCTCTCCAGCTCCATCGAGGTGATCACATTGTCGTACTCTCCGTAGCCGTACTCCTTTCTCTCCACGGGCTCGTAGGGCTGCCCGCCGGTGGCGACTATGATAGAACCGAATCCCCGCTCGAGGATCTCCCCTTTCTCGTCGAAGTCTATCGCCCCGGCCTCGCAGAACTTCTCGCACGCCTTGCACTTCCCCGTCCTGAAGTAGATGCAGTTCTCATAGTCAATCCGAGGAACCAGAGGAATCGATTGCGGGAAGAGGAAGTGAATGGCCTTCCTCTTGTCGAGCCCTTCGTTGAACTCGTCCGGCACCTTCTTCGGGCATTTCTCCTCGCAGGTCCCGCAGCCCGTGCACTTATCCAGAAGGACGTACCGTGGATGCTGCTTGATCCTGACCTTGAAACCGCCATCCTCGCGGGAGACCGAGTCGACCTCGGATAGCGTCAATATGTCGATGTTGGGATGTCTGGAGCAGTCGACCATGAAGGGCGACAGGATGCACATCGCGCAGTCCAGCGTGGGAAAGGTCTTGTCGAGTCTGGGCATGATCCCGCCTATGCTGGGCTCCCGCTCGATCATGGTGACCTTTACCCCCTGATTGGCGAGATTGAGCGCGGCCTGCATCCCGGAGATACCGCCACCGATGACGAGCACGGAACGATTCATGCCACCGCCCCCATCCGCTTCAAGATGGGCTTTGCCGAGATCGCATTCTTGTCCAGCGCGACATCCTTGCCGCTCATCCCGAATGCGAGACCCATGAGCTGTGTGAAATATAGCACTGGGATGTTCACAGAGCCTCCTTCCACCTGGTCCTGGTAGATGTCAAGCATCATGCTGCAGAGAGGACAGACGACCTGGATGAGGTCGATATCCGCCTCCTTGGCCTTGTGAAGTATGCTCTTGGACATGGAAAGAGCCAAGTCCCTCTCTGGCAGGAATACGGGACCTCCGCAGCACTTCATCCTGACGGGGAAAGGAACCGATGTGGCCCCAAGGGACTCAGCGAGCTTGTCCAGTTTGACGGGCCTCTCGATATCATCGAACTCCGGGTCCGTCCGGGTGAGGAGGCAACCGTAGTAGGACGCCACCCTGATGCCCTTCAGCGGCTTCTTGACGACCTTCGCGATGGCGTCGATGCCCACATCCTCGTATATCGCCTGAAACAGGTGGCGAACCTTGACCTCTGGGGCGTCGCCGCGAGATGCCAACGTCTTCTTGGCGTCCTTGAGGTTCTTGAAGCACTCGCTGCATGGAGTGACAATGGAGGTTCCCGCTCGAGCCGCCTTCTCCAGGTTCTCCGCATTGAGAGCTACAAAAGATTCATAGTCCAGGGAGGGCAGCGCGGTGGCCCCGCAACAGTTCCAGCCCTCGAGCTCCTTGAGCTGTATGCCAAACGCGCGACAGACGTTCTCCGCGGATATCGCGTAC
>JBHIBK010000312.1:0-2715 GCA_046759065.1 Thermoplasmata archaeon
ATTTTCAATGTACTAGGAGTGTGTTGCGAATTCATTGCATTAATAGTTTTTCACTGAATGCAACTTGATGTCCATGCGGATGATACCTTCAGCTAATTAACGTTGGATCGGGGTCAGCTCTTCCAGCAAGAGGTGGTTGATCCCGAGGTGTTTCCGTTCCAGCACCTCGAGATCAATATACCCATTCTGGGTCTCAATCCTGGGGAGCACGACGTCCGTGGCAAGCCATCGATAGGTGTCCAGACCGACCGGGGTATCCCTGGACGCAATAGCGGCAAATCGTGCCAGCCCTGCGATGCCGACCCCTGACTCAAAGGAAGAGCTTACCACCACCACCATCCCTAGTTTCCTGGCCGTGAGTGCCAGCTCCATGGACCGGTGAAGTCCTCCTAGCATAGTTGCTTTCAAAACAACGGCCTTGATTCCTTTTCTTTTCTCTAGCCGCTCGATAGGAATCTCCAGGAGTGTTTCGTCGAGCGCTACTGGGAGATCGCATTGTGCGATAAACGTGGCCATCCTAGCAGGGTCGGCCAAGGGCTCTTCAATGTAGTCAATATTAGATCCCTTTACGGCTCCCCCGAAGCTTACCGCATCTTCCAGGCTCCAAGCCCTGTTCGCGTCGAGTCTGAGTCCTGTCTCCTCACCGATGACCTCCCTGAGCTTTAACGTCAATTGGATATCTTCTTCCAGGGGCCTGCCACCCACCTTTAACTTGACCGCTCTGTACCCTGCCCTGACCAGTCCCAGTGCCTGGTGGAGGACCTCATCTGATTTGCCAGCTAACAATCCGTTCAGAAATACAACCCGGGGTCTTTCGCGTGCCTCACCGAAAGGTTTGATTAAGCTGGCATCCAACCAGAGATTCCATAGAGCAAGCTCGATTCCAAATCGGACCGCCGGGGTCCATTCCTGCGAGGGAGGAGAGAAGGGGAGGTCGTCTTGCAGGGGGACCCAATCGTCCGACAGATCGACTCCCGGGAGGGAAGACCTTGTACGGAGCGTTTGCTCCCGGGCGATGCTCGGACTTTCCGGGCTGACCCCCTGGAGAGGAGCGACCTCTCCCCATCCTGTAAAGCCTGAGTCGGAAGTGATTCTGATGAGGAGGCCTGTACGGGTCTCCATAGTCCCGCCCTTGATAGTTATCGGCTGGATCAGCGGTAACCGGTAGCTGAAAATTTCGACCTTGGCAATTTTCATAGAAGCCAACCGACAGAGAAGAGTAGGCTGTAAAGAAGGGAGATTCGGGCCGTGTTGGCCAAGACCGGATTCAAGGATGGACCCTCAGCCTGGCCAAAAACTCCTCTGAAGGTCGATACTGCAGGCAGAACGACAAGTAAGGAGAGAAGGGAGCTCAGGTGTTGGCCCGTACGGAGGTAGAGAAAAGGAGGAATGGAAACGCCAATGAGGACGAGAAGGGCATATTCCCATCTAGTAAAGGCTTTGCCGAACCGCACGGCCAGGGTCCGTTTGCCTGCCTTGCGGTCAACCTCGATATCCCGGAGATTATTGACGGTTAGAATGGCTGTGATCAACAGCCCCGGCCCCATTCCAGCAACTAGCACCGTTGTGTTGACCCGCAGTGCTTGGACATAGTACGTACCGCCGACCGCAACTGGTCCGAAGAAAATAAGGACAAATAGGTCACCAAGACCCAGATATCCCAGTGGATAGGGGCCACCCGTGTACAAGAGGCCCGCTAGAATGCAGAGGAAACCGACCAGGGCAATCGGCCAGCCTCCCCGCCAGGTCAGGTAGGCTCCTCCCACGCAGGCAAGGAGGAAAACGACGGCCGTGGCCCATTTCATGGTGATCGGAGAGACCATACCCGACTGGGTGACCCGCAAGGGACCCGTTCGCTCCTCGGTATCGGCCCCCTTCTCGTAATCAAAATAGTCGTTGGCAAAATTCGTTCCGATCTGGATCAACACCGAACAGACCAGGGCAATCAGAGCGGAGGGCCAGTGGTGGACTCCGTCACCATAGGCCAAAGCCGAGCCGACCACCACCGGAGCAATGGAGGCCCAAAGGGTCTTGGGACGTGCGGCGAGAATCCACTTTTCGAAGCGGGTCATCAGTCAGGAGCGACGGGGGAACTTGGAGAAATCGGGGGTGCGTTTTTCCAGGAAAGCGTTTTTTCCCTCCTGTGCCTCTTCGGTCATATAGAACAGCATGGTAGCGTTGCCGGCCAGTTCCTGGAGACCGGCCTGGCCGTCGCAGTCGGCGTTCAGGGCAGCCTTGAGACATCGAATCGCGATGGGTGAATTGGCGAGGATCTCCTTGCACCAGCGAACCGTTTCCTCCTCGAGCCGCTCGTACGGGACCACCGTATTGATCAAACCCATCTCCAACGCCTGGGTGGCGTTGTACTGCCTGCAGAGGAACCATATCTCACGCGCCTTTTTCTGTCCTACGATGCGGGCCAGGTAGGCGGCACCGTAGCCGCCGTCGAAGGATCCCACCCTTGGACCGGTCTGTCCGAAGATCGCGTTGTCTGCCGCAATGGTGAGGTCGCACATCACATGCAGCACATGTCCGCCGCCTACCGCATAGCCGGCTACCATGGCGATGACCGGTTTCGGACACCTCCGCATCTGCCTCTGAAATTCGAGCACGTTCAATTGCTCCGCCTGATGCTCGTTCCTATAGCCAGCCTCGCCTCGGACCTTCTGATCACCACCCGAGCAGAACGCCTCTTTGCCTTTACCGGTTAGGATG
>JBHIBK010000313.1:0-2705 GCA_046759065.1 Thermoplasmata archaeon
ATGAGACAGAGGTTTACGTCTCTTCACAGGCACTAGACTTCGGTGAGTATCCTGCATCGACCATACAGTTCTCCAGGGTGAAAGTTCAGCCGCCAGGTACACAGTTCCTGTCGATACTCGTCGAACCATCCTTCTTCGCCCTTGAAGAGGGAGGCACCATGACGATCGAGGTCATAGTCACCGACCAGGACGGCATTCCAGTTGACGGAGCCACTGTCAACCTAACAACTCAGCCATCGGGACCTTCGTTGACCCCGGTCACCGGAACGACCGATGGCGGGACAATCGGTACTATAGTCTTTGGGGCACCTGAGACGCTTCCTGGCGGTGTGGAGTCAGAGCCCTATGAACTGGTAGTCACAGCCTATCTTGCTGGGTACTTGTCAGCAGACGACACAAAGGAAATCACAATCCTAGCACCGAGTGAAGCTGGAGGCGGTGGTGGCACCAGAACCGAAGTTCCAGCACTTGACGTGGTTGCGACCATTGCAGTCATCGCGCTGGTGACGGTGAGCTTCGCCGTCTTTAGAGGAACAAAGAGAAGGTAGAACCTTCTCACCCTTCCTTCTTTTTCGGCCTCAGGAATGCCGGTTCGGTGAGCTTACTGGCTACAAAGCCCCGTACAAATGACGTTAAATATCAGATGAAGTATTAGTTTGGTCCGGTAGTTCTTATGAGATTGAGAAGCTTCCTCATCAGGAGGGTGTTGCACACAGTCATCACACTTGTCGTGATTCTTGTTTTGCTCTTCATCATCTTCAGAATGATGCCCGGGGACCCGACGAGATTCTTCATAGAACCAGGGCAACCGCCAGAGGTGAGGGATAGGCTTCTCGTCGATTTCGGGTTCTCCAAGCGTGAAACGGCTCCCGGGGTCTATCGATTGGCATCATTCAGCACATTCGCCGTTGGTGCCTATGGGATAAGGGTCGAAATGAATTCGACGGGGGTCGGTGAACCTTCTGATTTCCACAACGTAACTCTTTACTCGTCATATGTCAGGGAAAAACGATACTTCCCCAGTGGGGATCCTATGGTCGTTTGGAATGTGACCTTCACCGAATCTCCCACGGGTAACATCACCGTTGGGCAGAGCTTCGACATCACCTTCGACGTCAAGTCGCCAGAGGGCCTGAACAGAACCGTGACCGTGAATTTGACAAGAAACGAAGACCCTAACCAGACATTTGCCCTTGACCTATCGGGGGACGGTGTTCAGATTGGGGGAAGCGGATACTGGGGGAGATACACCCGAAATGTCACAGCCAATCAGACAGGGTTCTACAGGATGGGAATATCAGTCTATGATTCCAGTCTCAACGTCACAGAAGAAGCGGAGTATGGCTATGCGGTGAATCCAAGCGACATACTTCCATTTGAGCTCGTGGAGAATGAAGGCAGGATGTTCACGTCGCCAAGCCCGTACGCGGACACGATAGGCGAGTTGACTCTCGCCGCCAAGGTGGAGGTTGACGGCAAACTCAAACCGATATCTGATTCCGGTTTGGTGGCGTATGTCACCTCTCCGTCGGGAGAGGTTTCCACTCTCCAGCCTCCCGGCCAGCTCTATCACCCTCAGGTGGTCGTCCCGCTGCCAGTGTGGGAGCAGTTCTGGGAATATTTCACTGATATGATAACATTCGATTTCGGGATTTCGTTCTTCTCGAAGAGGCCGGTATGGGTGGAGATCGCTCAAAGAGCTCCCGCCACGATTCTTCTCTTTGGAACGGCGCTTGCATTGTCTGCTCTGCTTGGCATTGGCATTGGAGCCATTCTGGCGTGGCGTAGAGGATCTTCGCTTGAAATGTCTGCCATCGTCATCAGTCTTTTCTTCTACTCGATGCCATTGTTCTGGTTCGGATTGATTCTCTTGTGGGCATTCGGCTTCAGGCTTCAGTGGTTCCCGCTGGGAGGGATAGGAGGCATAGACGAGGCCGGAAAACCGCTGGGGGGTCTTGCGTATCTCGCAGACATCCTATGGCATATGACGCTTCCCCTCGTAACTCTCATGATGGTCAGCCTGGCAGGATATGTTCTCCTGATGCGGAATTCCATGCTGGAAGTCCTCGGGGAGGACTATATCACAACTGCCAAAGCCAAGGGTCTCAGCGAGAGAACGGTGATGTACAAGCATGCCGCGAGGAACGCACTCCTGCCTGTTGCGACGGTCATCGCTTTGGGCGTGGGAGGCATCATCAGCGGTGGCGTTCTAACTGAAACGATCTTCTCCTGGCCTGGAATGGGGTACTTCCTCGTGACGTCTACGATACAGCAGGACTTTCCTGCCGTTCAGGGCACTTTCTTCCTTCTGGCAATAATGACCGTTATCGCGAATGTGGTTGCAGACG
This sequence comes from Thermoplasmata archaeon, assembly GCA_046759065.1. Taxonomy (GTDB): domain Archaea; phylum Thermoplasmatota; class Thermoplasmata; order RBG-16-68-12; family JAGMCJ01; genus JAGMCJ01. Next base: position 2,349 of record JBHIBK010000313.1, read on the forward strand.
TGCTCTACGCGTATCTTGATCCCAGAGTGAGGCTGTAACATGGCATCGAAGAAACCGCATGGGAGATTAGGGGGCTACTACAGAGCCCTCAAGCAGAAATCTCGGGACTACTACAAAGCCTTCAAGCAGAACTGGGACCTTTTCAAGGCAAGCAGGATCGGACTCGTCGGTCGCGGGATCCTGGCGTTCTTTCTCATAATCGCACTGATAACGCCGGCTCTGAATCTTCGCGATCCCATAAACTGGAGGGCCCCTGAGGAGGACTTGATACGGGTCGACAAGTACTGGTTCGTGGATACGTCCACATTTCTATTCGATGCCGGGGACCCCATCAACAACTCCGTTGCCTTCAGACTC
>JBHIBK010000314.1:0-2700 GCA_046759065.1 Thermoplasmata archaeon
GCTCGTCATAACCCACGAGCGCCGGCCCCATGTGGTGAGTCAGCCCTTGAATGGGCGGGGAGTATGCCGATCGTAGAGGCCCACGTCTGAAGAAGAACATTGGACACAATGCAACGATCTTGCTGCCTTTGAAGACAACAAGAGGATACAGCCTGCTTCCAGTGAGATTCTCTAACGCCCTGATCCAGCCTGTCAGGTGTGAAGCGCAGGCATAGGAGGATTCTTCGAGATAGCTGTCCCACTGGAAGTCTTCATTCGCTTCAGAGACACTGAACGACGAAGGCATTCCTCTCTCCTGGTCGAGACGGGTATGTCTCGCTTTCAATTTGGACTGATTGAAATGGCAAGAGGCTTACGGTCCAATTCTCGCGCATCGTTCCCACACAAGATTCAAGCATTGCAGGGTCCATTCACTCTCGCACTGGACGTGCCAGCTTAGGGGAGGTGCTACGAGCCATTCGCATAGAAGTGTTCGAAAGGGCTGACGACATTTCATCCCTATCGGCTGATTGGGAGGCCGCTTTTGGTCAGGGGAATCGTTGCGCGCCGTTTCTTCAGCCAGCCTACGGGGCCTTGTGGCACAGGATTCTGGGCGGGCCCGCTGAACCGCGTGTGATTACTGCGTGGAAAGGGAGAAATATGGTGGGGTATGCCCCCTTCATGTTGACCACCGACCCCCTGGGCCCATTCTCCATCAGGACCCTCAGATTCATCGGGAATAATGCGGGAGAGCCAGGGGACATCCTGTATGCGGACGTCGCAGCGTCAGGTTCCCGGGAGGAGGTAGTCGAGTCCCTCCTCACCCACGCGAGAACGTCGTGGCGAGTTTCGAAATGGGATCTTGGGTATCTTCACCCAACCTCGCCGACGAATGGGATCACGCGTCAACTCCTCGATCTCGGAGACGATGATCTTCGATTCATGCAGTCACAATCCTACGTCACACTGGAACTACCTTCCGACTGGGATAGCTATGCGAGGACGCTCACGCGGAACACCAGGCAGAGCTTCAGCCGCCAATCCCGTAAGCTCGAGAAGCTCGGGGACGTGCAACTCCACGTCGAGGAGGATTCCGACGCTGTCGCCCAGAGGGTCAGGGAGCTCATTGAGAACCACGATCGATGGTGGCGAGGAACCTCCAAAGAAGGATGGTTCGGTGACGAGTCGGTCCACGACTTCCTCGTCTCGGCCGCAGAACTATTGGCTAGCCAGGGACGGTTCCTGGCCTTTGCCTTGGAGGTGGACGGCGATCCCATCGCCTGGGATGTCGGGGGCTTTGATGGGGATCGATACTTCGAGCAACTGCTGTCCTATGACCAGCAGTACGCCGCGTATTCGCCTGGGATGATCCTCAGCATCTCGTTCATCCGCCATCTTCTCTCTGTCGATGTCCACCGTGTCGAACTAGGTCCGGGCCTGGATCAACGCAAACAGCGCCTGGGCGGAAGGGTCACAAGGTATCCACAGATCCTGGGACACGTAGGCTGGCTGCGGGGAATGGCCCGTTTCCGACGACTCTGGACCAGGAGGTCAGTATCTTCGTGAAGGTCGCTGTCGTGGGGCTCGACAGTGCGGATTGGACTCTCCTGGATCGCTGGCAACACCACCTGCCCAATATCGCCACGATTCGCCAGAGAGGCGTCTCCGGCCGCCTAAGGTCTTGTCGACCTCCCGTGACGATTCCAGCCTGGAAGTGCTACAGCACGGGCAAGAATCCCGGGAGGCTGGGGGTCTTCTGGTGGACGTATCCCGATTTCTCGACCCGGAGGCTTCAGGTAAACCTTCCTGGTGGAATCGGGGGGGATCTGTGGGACTACATCCCGAATGCCCTGGTCATCAACACCCCCGGGACCTTCCCCCCGAAGACGATCGACGGCATCATGATTGCCGGTTACCCCTGTCTGGAGGAGCAGCCTTTCGTCACCCCCCCCTGGGCAATGCATCAGCTCCAGGGTTATCGAATCATCCCGCGGACAAGCCCCGGAGACGATGGCTTCCCTGATGAAGCCATGGAACTCATCCGCTCAAGGTTTTCGACCTTCTGGCGCTATGCTTCTCGATTCGAGTTCGGCCAGGTCACAATCTTCCAGATTGATGAGTTGCACCACTTCTACGGTTCGGACTCCATCGTTCTCGATGCTTGGCGTCTGATCGATGAAGAAATCGGGCGTATCATGGAGTTCGCGGACAATATCGTCCTTGTCAGCGATCATGGATCGGGGCCTCTGAAGTACTTCGTGAACGTCGTTCCCTCTCTCCAAGAAGTGGATGCCTTTCGACTTCGTAGGACTCCCTGGAGAAGGTTGTCGGGGACTGTCAACAGGGCGGTCAGGGCCACTCCGCCGCCCGTCAGGGCCGTGGGTGAAAGACTTCTGCCTGCAAAGATCGTGGATGCCTCCCGCATCCGTCTCGAGCCGATGACCGACTGGTTTCACCCGCCATCGGAAAAGTATCGGATTCGAATCGACTGGTCCTCCCTGGTGTTGCCCTCGAGCCAGGGTCTCGTCTACAGGAACCCGCGTCCCGGACGCACGAAGGCCACGATGTCCAGCGTGGCCGAAACCATCGAGGAGATCCCGGGGATTGACCGGGTCTGGCGGAAGGAGGAGATCTACAGCGGTCATCGGATGAGGTTCGCCCCAGAACTCTGGGCCGAGGCTGAGCCTGGCGTCGAGATCGTAGCCGGGTTCGATGAAGAAT
>JBHIBK010000315.1:0-2690 GCA_046759065.1 Thermoplasmata archaeon
AATGAAGGTCCCCGTGCAACCCGAGGCAAACATAGGGATGATTGGCCACGTTGATCACGGAAAGACGACGCTCACGAAGATGCTCACAGGAGAATGGACTGATAGGCATTCCGAGGAAATCAAGCGGGGAATCTCCATCAGACTCGGTTATGCGGATGCGTCCATCTACAAGTGTCCAGACTGCCCTGAACCAATGTGCTACTCCATAGAGCCCGAATGCCCCGAGTGCGGCACAAAGGGAGAGTTCCTCAGGGCAATCAGCTTCGTTGATTCTCCAGGACATGAGACACTGATGGCAACCATGCTCTCAGGAGCCGCCTTAATGGACGGTGCACTACTCCTGATTGCGGCAAACGAGATATGCCCCCAGCCTCAAACGAAGGAGCACGTGATGGGGCTGAGCATAACCGGGGTCGAGAACATCGTAATCGTCCAGAACAAGATTGACATCGTTGATGAAGAGAAGAACCTGGAGAACTACGAAGAGATCCTGAGTTTCATAGAAGGGACGATTGCCCAGGGTTCGCCAGTGATACCACTTTCGGCTCACCACAACGCAAACACCGATGCGCTCATAATGGAGATGGAAAAGAGGATACCAACTGCCGAAAGGGACCTTGATGCGCCACCGAAGATGTATGTGGCGAGATCATTCGACATAAACGTTCCTGGGACGCCTCCGAAAAAGCTCCAGGGTGGAGTCATAGGCGGCTCTCTCATCCAAGGGAAGATAAGTGTCGGGGACGAAATCTTCATCGCCCCGGGGATTAAGGGGGAAATCTCCGGAAAGACTGTGTGGGACCCGATAGAGAGCGTAGTGACTTCCCTCGTTTCGGGCGGGGAGATCAGGGATGAGGTGGGTCCGGGGGGACTGATAGCTGTTGGGACGGAGCTCGATCCAGCACTCGTGAAATCAGACTCCTTGACAGGTAGAGTTGCGGGAGCTGAGGATGCCCTTCCAGACGTACTGGACACACTCACCTTAGAGATAAACCTCCTTGAGAGGGTAGTCGGCGCGGCGGAAGAACTGGATGTTGACAACATAAAGACCAATGAACCACTGATGCTCAATGTGGGCACAGCCACGACCGTGGGTATAGTCACCAGCGCAAGAGAGCAGATCAGCGATATCTCACTGAAGATTCCCGTCAGCGCAGAAAAGGGTCAGAGGACCGCAATCTCACGAAGAATAGACGGTAGATGGCGCCTGATAGGGTACGGAATCATCCAGTAATCGGGAGAGTTGACCCATTCTTAATGACCCCACTGGATTGGAAAGGTTTGTCTAATACCGGTCGAATGGAAATTGCAGAGACGGGTAGCGATAAGACCACTCTCATGCATGCACACCAGGACGAATGGTGTGTTCTGAAACTCGATGTCAAAGGTGGCCCGCGTCAGGAAGAGCCTGAATCACCCTAGATTCGGTGGTACGTGCCTGCCCGTATCGTCTTTTCACGTTCCCGATAAAAAGAAATAGAGTTTCCTCATACGAAATCTGAGGAAAGCTGGATGAAGATTCTGTTCAGAGACTACAAGAAGGGCAACATCAAGCTACTAGTTCAAACGATGGACGACCTGTGGCACTTGTACAACCTAATCAAAGAGGGAGACCTGGTCGTAGCCACAACATACCGCAGGGACGAGCAGCAGACAGACAAGCTCAGGCCAGAGAAGATGGAAAAGAAGAAAGTCCGTCTTGGTATCCGGGTACAGAAAGTGGAGTTTCACGACTTTGCGGACAGGCTCAGGATACACGGGACCATCGAGACGGGTTCGGGGGAGATCGGCTCCCATCATACTTTCAACGTCTCGCTGAGGGATAATGTTGGCATAGTCAAGGAGTGGACAGACTCGGAACTCAGAAGGATAGATGAGGCGGTCAAGTCCACGAGCCAGCCACTCATCACATTCGTATCGATGGACGACGAATCGGCACTCCTGGCACAGATGCACCAATACGCGATAAGGGAAGTCGCCACAATAAGGGGCCCAGGGACTGGGAAGCAGTTCAGAAGCTCAACCCCCAAGAAGAAGTTCTTCTCCGAGATCCTGAACATGCTAGATTCAATGGAGCAAACGGGAATCCTGATTCTCCTTGGTCCAGGTTTCTCCAGGAAGGACTTCTTCGAATACGGCAAGGCAAAATCACCGCACTTGTTTCGGAAGTGCTATACGATAGTCACAGGATCGGCGGGGATGTCGGGGATCCAGGAAGCGCTCAAGCGGGGAATGGGTGAGCAGGCACTTCTCGATAACCGTGTTGCCACAGAAACGAGGCTTGTCGAGGAGCTCCTGTCCGAAATCTCGAAGGAGGGAGCGTACGCCTATGGAGAGGAGGAAGTCTCCAAGGCGATCGACCTAGGTGCTGTTCGAACCCTCCTCGTAACCGAGGAATCCGTCAGAGATGACCGAAGAGAGAGCATGATGAAGCGGGCTGAGAGCGCCCAGGGCAAGGTCGTCATAGTGAGTAGTCGGCACGAAGCTGGGAAGAAGCTCACGTCTCTCGGAGGAATTGCGGCCATGCTCAGATTCCGGATCTAGCCCTAGGCACGTCCGTATGATTCCCCCCTTTTCATGGCCGTACCAATCAGGTGAGCCACTCGGATGGGCTCAGGAAGAGCACCCCTCAATGTTGACTTCCCTATGAGTATCCTCAGTTTGTCAAAACTGATTCCCGCATACTGTAC
>JBHIBK010000316.1:0-2690 GCA_046759065.1 Thermoplasmata archaeon
GAAGTCTACGCGAAGTCCCTGCACGAATTCTACCGTGGCCATGAGATGACTGTCGGAGAGTGGGAGGAGGAGGAGTCGCGGGTCTATCGAATCTTGGATCAGTATCAAAAGGATGGGTACCGGGCTCTCATGAAAATCGCCAAGAACTACGGCGGCGCGTTACTCTGTGATGGTGTTGGCCTGGGCAAGACCTATATCGGTTTGATGGTGATTGAGCGTCTGCTGCATGATCGCAAGAAAGTTGCGCTACTTGTCTCGAAATCTGCCCGAAAGCCCGTGTGGGAGGATGATCTGCGACGCTACTTGCCTGACGAATACGGCGATTTCAGCAATCTCGCCATTTACAACCACACAGACCTCTTGCGTGAGGGCGAGTACCAGGAGCGGATGGACAAGATCACCCGTGTGGTGGATGCCATCGTCATCGATGAGGCACACCACTATCGTAACCAAGCGGCGGCTCGGAGTCGGAAGCTGTTTGAAATGACCGAGGGCAAGCAGGTCTTTCTCCTGACGGCAACGCCGATCAATAACAAACTCAGGGACTTACAGCACGTGATCGAGCTGTTCTCGCGAAAGGAGAGTGACTACTTCAAGGAGGCTCCCCTTGGTATCCACAGCCTTCCGGGCCACTTCAGGAAAATGGAGAATGCCCTGGAGAAGGTGATCGACGGAAACCCATACGACGCTGGCGGCATAACGCTCAAAGAAGCCGAGGAAGTTCTGTCCAAGGACGACTTGTTCAGGGCCTTGGTTGTACAACGAAGCCGGGCATACGTGCGTCAAAGCCAGAAGCAGCACCGAGGGCGAGAGATTCTCTTCCCGGAACGTCAACTGCCTGAAGTCGTCGCGTATTCCCTAACTAAGACCTACGGCACACTGCTCGACCGAATCGAGAGGGCCATGAGTCGGAATCGCCCGCTGCTGAGGCTCGGCGTGTACTATCCTCTGGCCTACTACCGGGGAGAAGACAAAGAGAAAGAGATTGATCCTCTCGAGGAGGGCCGGCAGAAGCAAGTTGTTGGCCTGATCAGGACCCAACTCCTGAAGCGATTCGAGAGTTCTGCGGTCGCCTTCCAGTCCACCTGTGAAGCCCTGCTCATTAAACTACTCGCCTTTGTCAAGAAGCAAGAGCCTCGTGACTCAGAACACTGGCAGGCAAGTCATAGTGACCTGATTCAACGCATTCGTGAGCATCAGATTGAGCGCGGTGCGATTGAGGAAGAGGACTTCGAGGAAGATGTCATTCCCGAGGAACTGCTCGAGTCCTTTAAAGATCTGGACCCGAAGCAATACGACATTTCGAAGATCCTCAAGCATACCATCCTCGACCTGGACCTCCTCGCCAAGTTCCTTGAAGAGCTAAGAGATTTCTCGCCAAGGAATGATGACAAGCTGCGGGCTCTCGTCTCCCTCATCAAGCAGAATGCAAAGCTTAGGAAGCAGAAGGTGCTGATCTTCTCGGAGTACCGAGATACAGCCAGATACCTGGGGCGGCAACTTCAAGATCGAGGGATCGGGCATCTGCAGCAAGTCGACAGTACCACGAAGAGGGACCGCGGGGAGATTATCAAGGCCTTTGCTCCTTACTACAACAAGATGTCAGCCGCCGACATCACCCGGCTGGGAGACGAGGAAATCCGGATGCTTGTTTCCACCGATGTCCTTTCCGAGGGTCTCAACCTCCAGGATGCGAGTTGCATCATCAACTACGATCTGCACTGGAATCCTGTCCGCCTTATGCAGCGCATTGGGCGTGTGGACAGACGTCTAGACCGCGCGATAGAGAACAGGATTGCAAAGGACCGACCGGGACAAGTGGATATCCCGCGAAAGGCTTACATATGGAACTTCCTGCCACCGGACGAGCTTGACCGGCTTCTGAACCTGTACAACAGGGTATCGAAGAAGACCCTCCGGATCTCCAAGGTGTTCGGTATCGAGGGCAAGAAGCTAATCACGCCGGAAGATGATTACGATGCCCTGAAGGACTTCAACCACGCCTATGAGGGTGAAGTAACATCGACCGAACAGATGTTCCTGGAGTATCAAAGGCTGTTGAAGAGGCATCCGGATCTGGCTGATCGGCTGGATAACCTGCCTCTCAAGGTCTTCAGTGGAAAGGCCCATTTGAAAGAAGATTCAAAGGCCGTCTTTTTCTGCTACTCTCTCCCTGGGCCCGACACGGAAACAGGCGAGTGGACACGCGAGGCAGGCCACTGCAGATGGTACCTCTATGATTGCCAGTCGGGGGATGTAGAAGAAGAGCCAACCGCAATCATTGGCTTAATTCGCTCTACTGCGAGAACTGCCCGAAAGGTCTCTATGCCGCACAAGACCCTAAGTGAAATCCGTGCAAAGATAGAGAAGCACATCAAGAATACGTACTTCAAGAGGGGCCAGGCGCCCATTGGAGTCAAGCCTACCCTTATGGCCTGGATGGAGTTAACTTGACGGAGAACGGCGTGAGCACGGTAGAGGTGGAACGCCTCCGGCAGATCAAGACGCTGCCTTCACTGATCAGGTTCCTGCGCGATGAGCTTGACTGGCCTGTCGAAGCAGACGAGATCGATGATCTCACGTTCGAGTACTCTCCCGAGGAATTGGGTCTCGACGCCAAGCATGCCGCAAAGATCAAGGAGATCAGACAACTCCGCCCTCTGGACTCGAAGCAGCCCTGGGGCATCTTC
>JBHIBK010000317.1:0-2683 GCA_046759065.1 Thermoplasmata archaeon
GTCGTTGGTGAACTCAACCTTGGATTGAAAGTCGCTCCACCATGCCTGGAGCCCTCGAAGGCTCCTCTTGCGATTGTATCTGCCTCCCGAAAGCCACCGATGTATTCGGCGGGCCCATGACATGTAGAAGCGAGGACCCCAGAATAGCGAAAGGGCGATCACAAAGGTCCAGAACAATGCCCACGGAAACGGTGGATCGATCCCCTGCCATGCGAAAATGCCTTGCCACAGGCCTAGGCCGAGCGTGAGAATCAGGAAAACCCACGCATAGGCGCCCAACGAAGCTCCGAACTGCCTAAGGCTGCTCAACAGTGGCGAGAATGTTCCGGTCTCGTCAAATTGGTGGCCGTGGATAAACAGATAGGAGCGTGGACCCACAGCAAGAGGCTTGACGACCCCATCCGAATCCGGTGGGGGATAAACCTCCCCCGGGATCTCAACGCTTCGGAAGGGATCCTGACTCGCAAACATTTCCAGGATGTTATCGTGGTTCCCAAGCAGGTAGATCTTCTCCGCATTGAGGCGGTCCAGACCCGCTTCCACCTGAGCCGCGGAACCCAGGAGGGGGAGATTGTCCGCATCCCATAGTTCCAGGATGTCTCCCAGCATCAGCATGTGAGTGGGGGGCTGGAGCTGCCTCATCACGATGGCATCCTCTTCCAGCACGATTATCGAAAAGGGAGTCTCCGCTGCAAGCCAACGAAGGAAGTCGGCGACGATGACAGGAGAGTCGTGGTGGCCGGCCCACTCCCGCAGTCCCAGATGCGTATCGGCAATCGCGTAGACTACGGGTTCTTGGTCCATGGTTTTCGATGAGCCCTTGCGCTAGCGACTCAGTACAGAATCTCGCAATAGATAGCGCAGTGGTCTGAAATCTTATCGACGAAGTTCTTGAACTCCTGAGATCCGATAGGGTGCTTGTTCCATCCCAGGACCTGGACGTTGGATCCGTCCCAGGCCTGAAGGTTGACCGTATCGGAGGCGATGACGTGGTCTAGGTCGCTAAACTTACCCCTTCCGTCGGTCCAGGTCGACTCGTAGTCCTTTTTGGCCAACGTCATGTCGTATTCCCTCGAACGTTCCTCCAACTTGTTGACCTCAACATCCCAAGAGATCTTCGTCGACTGCCAATACTGCATTCCCTGGGTGTTGATGTCGCCCATGAAGAGGAACTTCGCCCTGCCCTCTCCCCCTGCGGCCTGGTGGGCTTTGTCGATGGCACTCCGAAGGTGAAAGGCATGCTCAACTTGGTCGTCTCTCAGCCCCAGGTCGACAGGCGTCCTGAAACTCTTGAGATGAAGGAAGAGGAGCGAGTAGTAGTCGCCCGGCGCGACCTCGACCACAAGGAACGGGCCTGGCCTTAAAGTGGTCCGCCCACTCTTGAAATCATCCCTCTGCGTGATGAAGTGTCTGAGGGTCTTGCGGGCGGCGATCAGAATCTGCTGACTCTGCTTCCCTTCTGTGATGAAGAAGTTGTGCTTGGGGAACTCTTTGTAGAGAGACCGCCATACGTCACGCCCTTTGACCTCCAGGAGTGCGAAGATATCCGGCCCGGAGCCATTGGGTCCCATGCTCTTGATGTGATTCCTTACATCCGTCTTCGAGGTACTCTTCCGATGGAAGTTCTTGACATTCCAGCTGGCCACGGATAACTTACCAGGCAACGATTACACACCCCCTTGGGATTATGGAGTGGTTATCTCGGATTTGTAATTATGTGGGAAAAGCTTGTGCTTTTGGATTCGAGGTCCCGAGGAGCGTTGGCTTCAGGTCGAGGAAGTAGTTTGGAATTCGCAGCGTTTCGCTCTGGCGTAGAAGCCCTCAGTTGCCTGAGTTGGAACCACAGCCAGAGCATGCCCGAGCTAACGCTCATAACGCCGAGGGCGACAATCCAGGCGGCCCCTACTAAGTATTCCCCCAGCCTCATGTCTTGAATACCTAAGTACAGACTGGTCATGAGAAGGGCCCCGAACACTGCCGCGCCCGAGAGGGAGATTCCGGAGCCCATTGTTCCCTCGCCCGAGTGCCTGGTCCGCTGTGCCATCGCTGGAAAAATCCGACGACAATCGGAAATCTGGGGTTGGAGAATCTGCTTATCGTACTTGAGGATGGCGAGCCTGCAGTAGTGGTGTCTAACCCCCAGCGGCGGCGCCTCAGTCAGAGTCTCCACCTCACCAGTTTTGGCCCGGGCGGTGAACATCCAGAAGTCTCCAGTTTTGAAATTGCCTCCGGTGAATCGGATCTCTATCCCATGCTCCAAGTGGAGAGGAGCGTCAGTCCTTACTCGCATCGCCTCACTTCCCTGATCCCACAGGCGAACCTTCGGATGCTTACCGCGGTCGTACACGGAGATGTCCCTGTCCAGAGTAATTATCCGCTCCTCCTCGTCAATCGCAGCTATGCGTCCCAGCGTCCCTGGCCGCTCGCCCAGCTCCGTTTCATCGTCCAGTACCTCAACCCAGTCCCCCACGGTGATTCTCAGCGGAAGGTCCGGACCCAGGCTGCGCACCCTCACCTGTCTGGTTTCTCCCAGGACAAAGTCTTGCACCGCGAAGAGTACCGACCCGTTATACCTGGACCATTTGAACGTCGCCTCCTCAGGACTACCTCCATCATGGATTTCAACCCTGTAGAGGCGGTTCTCGGGTCCTGCATAGCCGTCGGCCCTTGCAGCTACGGTCAG
>JBHIBK010000318.1:0-2675 GCA_046759065.1 Thermoplasmata archaeon
CTAAAGCGGGTGACGGGAACGGGATTCGTGCTTGTGGTGGAGGAGACGGAGCCGCGCGCGTCTGGGCCACACACGTTGGGCGCCCCGTCGACACGTATCGAGAATGGATGTTGCCCTATGAACTGGTGCGTTGCCGAGAGCGTCGGATAGAGCCTACATACAGGAGGAAGAAGGCGGGTCACGCGATGCTTTTCGGGCTGAAGTAGGGCTTTGCTAGGATTCTGCTGACGTCTGAGAATCCCGGCCTCGCGTCTGTTCTGAGGCCTCCTCTCTTTGCCCGACACACCACTCGGGATTCGTCTGGCTAGGGTGAACTCTCCGGGTGGGTTCGGTCCCTTGCTTCCGCCATGCCAGACTCCCTTCAAACCTCTGATGATTCGGATCTCTTGATGGCTGAGTGTGAGGAGGTCGGGAGGGTAGTTGCCGAGAGGATGTGACGGAGGGGATACGTCCACTGGGTGTGGCCTCTATCGGACCTGTGGCCTACCTGCTCAGGCCGCGGGCGAGGAGATAAGCCTCGTATTCTATGAGCTTAAGGAGAAGGAAGCCCGCAAAGTGGAGGGGCCTGCGTATTCGCCCCACTCTTCTCCAGTAGGATGGCTTGAGGGGCATGAAGCTGCTCCTGTCTTGGGTGTGGGATATGTAGTTGGATATGTGGCGTCCGTAGTAGAGGAACTTGAGGGTTCTGGCTCTGAGCGGCGCCTTGTCGATGTGGTAGAGAACGGATGTGGTTCTTGCGATCTTAACACCTTGGTTCAGGGCCCTTCGTTGCAGGTCTTTGTCCTCCCCGTAGACTAGGTCCTCGTTGTATCCGCCTAACTGCAGGAACACTTCCTTGTCGAAGAAGCGGGGGGCGTGCTTCGTGGGGTCTAGTCGGGACGGGCGCTGTCCTTCGGTCACGCATCTTCCCCAGAAGTCCCTGCCTATGGTGGCTTGCGGGACGATGCAGGCATCGGCGTGAGCAGCTGCCTCGACGCATTCCTCGAGCACGGTCCGAGAGACAACCATGTCGGAGTCGACGAATGCTATATATTGGCCATTCGCGTTCCGGGCTCCGTGGTTCTTCTGGGCCGACCTCTCGGGGCCCTTTTGGAGGACGCGTTCTGCGAGGCCCCTGGCTTTGCTGACCGTGTCGTCCGTGCTGAAGTTGTCCACGACGATGATCTCCGTGTTGTCGTAGCTCTGCCCGTGGATGGAGTTCAGGCAAGGGATGATGGTCTCACCGGAGTTTCTGCTGGGGACTATCACGGAGACGAGGGGCCCCGCCAAGTTGGGGGTCATCTCGCTGCGGCCGCCTCGTAGACCTTCATGGTCTTGGTCGTGCACTCCTGCCAGTTGAATCTGGCCTTGGCGCGTCTCTTGGCCTCCCTACCCATGTTCCTTCTCAGGTCTTCGTCTTGGAGGACTCGGGTTAGGCACCGGGCTAGGTCTGAGGGGTCATGGGGCTCTGCTAACAGTCCCGTGATGCCATGCTGCACTGCATCCACCGTTCCGGGCACTCTTGTGCCCACGATGGGGGTTCCTGTGGCCATGGCTTCGAGGGACACGAGGCCTAGGCCTTCGAAGAGGGATGGCAGGACGAGCACTTCCGCCCGATGGTACCAGTGGACGAGATCCCTCCTTGATACGCGTCCCAGCCAGTGGACGCCGTGTATGGAGGTCAACTCTCTCAGGAGGCGGCGGGAGGTGGGCCAGAGGCTACTCCTACCTATGACGTAGAGCTTGGCGTCGGGGACGTTGTTTTTCAGCTTCCTGAAGGCCTGTGCCAGGTCGGCTATGCCCTTTCTTTGGCCTATTCGGCCTACGAAGAGAACGCTGTCTCTGAGCTCGGGGACTTGCGCCGGCTCTGAGTACTGCGGGTCGACGCCGGGATGGATGGTCTCTATCTTCTCGGGTTCGATGAGGTAGCTCCTCCTCAGCTCCGTCCTGGTGGATTCGGATACGGCTATCACCTTCTTGGAGATCTGAAGGCTCTTCTTCTCCATCTCCATGAGGAGGCGGTGGACGGTCTTCCGGCCGAGGTAGCGATGCTGCTGGGAGTACAGGTGGTGGGCGGTGCAGACCACGGGGATCTCTGGGTCCTCAAGTAGGGTTACGCCACCTGGCCCGGACTGGACGTGAACTAGGTCTAGCCTGAGTCTTCTCGCCCAATCCTTGAGGGCGACTCTCACCATGATGGAAACCACGATCTCTCCCGGTATGAGCTGGCCGCGTCCGTTCGTGAGGGGCGGGACGCCGGGGAAGACGGTGGCCTCCACCCCGCGGCGTGCTAGGTGTCGGGTGAGGGCGTTGGTGTAGACGCCTTGGCCTCCCGTGGGTTTCCCCCACGTCAGCCGAGATGATGCCGACACGCATGTCCGATCCTACACTCTGTTGTGGTTGACGGGATGCTGCGACGTGGGGCTCACGGGTAGACTCGTTCCATCTGTGATCTGATGGTCTCCAGCATCTTGGCGCGTGACTCTGTGAGATGGGCTCTCTATCCTCCTGACCCTCAACGCTCTTCGCTCAAGTATGTTGTGGAGTATCCTACGTTAGTATTTCTGCACCAGCGAGATCCGTGTCCTCGCCACACCGAAAAACGTCTTTTCCTGCATCGCTGCGACGCAGCCGATCAGGAACGAGATAGGGTACTCTCCGTGGAGATGGAGGGGAAAGGGAAAGAAGAGGGTGTG